>NZ_PYCI01000070.1:0-32546 GCF_003015105.1 Chroococcidiopsis sp. CCALA 051
GCTCCCTACTCCCTGCTCCCTGCTCCCTTGTATCAAAGGCATTAATTTGTCCCAATCAAAACAGGTTTGGGCTAAGGTTGCTAATTGCTCGATAACGAAATCTAGTTGGGGAAGTTCGGCGGTGGGGACTAGACCGAGATGGCGATCGGGAATAGTAATATTATCGTGGCGGCGTAAAACACCGAGAATTGGTAAGTCTAGAGGTACAAGGGCATCTTGTAATAATTGTAAGTGGCGATCGCTTCCGACTCGATTCAGTACGAATCCGACTATTTTTACATGGGGATCGAAGGAACAATAACCGTGGGCGATCGCCGCAACCGAACCAGACAGGCGACTGCAATCTATAACCAGTACTACAGGTAGATTGAGTATTCGGGCGATGTGAGCGGTACTGGCAAAATTAATTGGTAGTTGGTAGTTGGTAGTTGGTAGTTGGTAATTTTGACTTTTGACTTTTAACTTTTGACTTTTGATATTACCAATTCCATCAAACAGTCCCATCACTCCCTCTACTAGTGCATACTCAGACTGTTGAGTATGATGGATAAAACATTGCTGGACGTAAGTTTCGGAAGTCAGTACGGGGTCTAGGTTGCGGCAGGGAGATCCGGTGACGTACTGGTGAAACATCGGGTCGATATAATCTGGTCCTACCTTAAAAGACTGGACGGATAATTTTTGCCACCGACATAAAAAAGATAGTAGGGCAAGCGTCACGGTTGTTTTGCCTACCCCACTGCGTTCTCCAGCAATAATTAAAGACATAACTTAGTAGTTGGTAATTGATAATTGGTAGTTGGTAATTGAACTTTCAAAAGCATTCATTTTGACTTTTGTACGGGCGGCTGCGCGCAAATAGGTTGACAACCTTAAGTAAAAATTTTTGGTCAAAACCCGCCCGTACGTCTTCTCATTACCCATTACCCATTACCTATTACCAATTACCCATTACCCAATTTCAACATCTGCGCTGTCACTGCCAGACTTTCTTCAAATAGTACGTCTCGTCCCCAACGTTGTAGTTGCTGCGAGAGTAACTCTTCAGCACTTTGCTCGGCAAGGGATGTTACTTGGTTGACGATCCCAGCTTGAGCGCCGCCGTGTGCCTCCATCCGCATACAGCCAGAGGTTTCGGAACACAAAACGGTAGAACAGTTGGCAGCTGGATTCGTAGAGGTTAAGCGTAAAGCAATCAAATCTCCGGCTACGTCACCGTCGCTAGCAGTTGGAACGCCAGCAATTTCTGCTTCGACTTCGCGATCGCCTTCTGCCATGAAGTAAAAGCGCTTGATGTCGTAGTCTCCCGTTTCTGTAGTCACTTTAGTCGGTCGCCAGTTCAATCGACTTGCCAACCAGCCTAAAAACATCAAGGCTTGGGCAGAATTGCCTTTTTCATAGTCTATGGTGACGCGATCGACTTCCCCTAATGCAGCGCGGCGCTGGGGTGGATCGAAAGCTTCTGCCGTCAACTCTTGCCAAGCAGCTAGCCGACTCCAGTTGACATCGAAAATTGTCATGCCTGCATCGATCAATTCTTGCAGCCGGATGAGATTGGTTTCAACTTGTGTAAAACTGTTGGAGTCGAAGATGACAGAGTTGCAAGAGGCTACCAAACGCTTGAAGATCGGGTGATCGGGTTCTGGAGTAGCTTTCCACCAGAGAAACTTCGGCAAGCCACCAATTAATAAATCTGGAACCATGCCTACCACTCTTTCGAGGGCTTCAACCGTTCCCGTCAGGGTGATGTATTCGCAACAGATCAAAGTTGTAGCGGACTGCTTTTGGATCGGGCAGTATGCCGAAACTTGTGCCTTTACGCCCTCGTCCTCTCCGGTGACTGGACATAAAGCAATAATTCGACAAGGATTGCGGCTGGCGATCGCATCAGCAACAGCGGGACTGCGGGTATCCATTGCGTAAGCTGTCGTTGCTGCGCTGCTATCTACTACACCACGGCGTTTGCTTTGTTCTTCTCTAAGTTTTATGAGTAACTCTGGGCTAGATTTCCCCGTTTTTTCTAGTCCAAATACTTTTTGGGCTTCGCGAATCGCTGAGGCGGTGCGGGGTCCTGGGATGCCGTCGATTGGACCGCTGTAATATCCCAAAGCTGCCAGCAATTGTTGAGTTTCTTCTGGTTCGTAAACGATTAATGTAAAGGTTTTGGCGCGAGTGGCGGCGGGCAGTTCCCCATCCTCACCAGCCACGCCATAACTTTGCCAAATCTGATTGAGTTCGGCTTCAATCTCGCTAACTGAGATATCCTTGGGAGCCTGAAGTGAGAAAATTGGAGCAGATTGAGTCACCATAGGACAGGATGAAAGATGAAGGATGAAGGATGAAACTAGCTATTAGCAATGGAGCGATCGCCACCTTTACCATCATTCCCGTAAATTGGTATTTGTAACAGATAGTCTGTATACAGATTGAGTGCGGATCGCTTCATTGCTATTTACAACCTACGCCAGCGACGACCATCTCGATCGATCAGTAATTCCGCCTCGGTTGGTTCCCACGTCCCTGCTTCGTATTGCGGAATCGTCGCGGGATCGGTGGGCGAATCCCAAACTGAGAGGGCTGGAGTCACTAATTGCCATGCAGCTTCTACTTCGTCGGCTCTAGTGAATAGCGTTTGGTCGCCCATCATGCAATCGAGTAAGAGGCGATCGTATGCGTCGGATGTCGCTTGCAAGCCAAAGGAACCATAGGTAAAGTCCATATCTACAGAACGAGTTCGTAAAGTTCCCCCTGGCATTTTTACCTCAAAACGCAACGAGATTCCCTCGTTGGGTTGAATTCGCAGCGCCAAGATATTAGCGTTCATCTGCTGTGCTGCCGACTGAAATAACAAATTCGGCACTTCGCGGAAATGAATTGAAATCTCCGAGACTTTTTTGGGCAAGCGCTTACCCGTCCGCAGATAAAACGGCACGCCTTTCCAACGCCAGTTGTCGATCAAAAACTTCATGGCGACAAACGTAGGAGTTGTAGACTGGGGATTCACGCCTGGTTCTTCTCGATAACCAGGGACGCGCTTGCCTTTCATCCACCCCGCACTATATTGTCCTCTGACTGCCGCACGTTCCAAATTTTGAATATCTGCTAGACGAGTCGCTTGAATCGCCTTCATTTTCTCCGTGCGGATTGAATCGGCATCTAGGGAATTAGGTGCTTCCATTGCTGTGAAGGCAAATAGTTGCATCAAGTGGTTTTGCAACATATCTCGCAATGCCCCAGAGCTTTCATAATATCCGGCTCTGTCTTCTACCCCGACTGTCTCGGCAACGGTAATTTGGACGTGATCGACAAACTGGCGGTTCCACAATGGTTCAAAGATGGCATTCCCAAAGCGAAACACCAGCAAATTTTGGACTGTTTCTTTGCCTAAATAGTGGTCGATCCGGTAGACTTGTTCTTCTTTACAAACTTGCTGCACGACACGGTTAAGCGATCGCGCCGTTCCCAAATCCCGACCGAAGGGCTTTTCAATCATCAAACGGGTTTTGAGCGGATCTTTGAGCATTTCTGCTTTGCCCAACTGCTGGATGGCTTCTGCAAAAAATTTGGGCGATACAGATAAGTAAAATACGCGGTTGCCTCTGGTTCCCCGCTTTTCATCCAATTCTGCCAAAAAGTTTTTTAGCTTTTGATAGCTTTCGGGATTGTCAATATCTCCGGGGCAATAAAATATACCTTGAGAAAACTCTTGCCAAAGGTCTTCCGAACCAACACCGTCAGAAAACTGCTCGATCCCCTCCCGCATTTGTTCGCGGAAGTAATCGTGACTCCATTCTCTGCGTGCTACGCCTACAATTGTAAATTCGGGTGGTAGGCGGCGTTCCCGTCTGAGTTTGTAGAGTGCTGGAACGAGTTTGCGCTGAGTCAGATCTCCCGACGCACCAAAAATGACTAAGATTTGCGGTTCGGGAACTCTCTGTTGTTGCAGCCCCACTCGTAAGGGATTTTCTAGCAACGTGACCATATGAGGGTTAAGGGGTAAGGGGTAAGGGATAAGGGGTAAGGCAAGGCACTGCCTTGCCCCCTACATTAATTACACGGGTGACAGCTTAGCAACCTTCTCTTCCAAAGACTGCATCAGCGATTCAAAGGGTTTAATGAATTTGTCGATCCCTTCCACGAGTAATTCGTCCATCACTTGGTCGATATCGATCGCCACATCTGGATCTTTTAAGTTTTCAATTAACTTGTATGCTTCCTCGACATTTGACTCGACGCGATTTGCTACGTCGCAGTGGTCGGCACACGCATCAATCGTATTGGGTGGTAATGTATTGACTGTTTCAGGACCGATCAATTCGTCAACGTACATGACATCGCTGTAGTTAGGGTCTTTGGTACTGGTGCTAGCCCACAGCAATCTCTGAACGTTTGCGCCTTTGGCTGCTAATGCTTGCCAGCGATCGCTTTGAATAATTTTCTTGTATTCTTGATAAGCAATCTTAGCGTTGGCGATCGCGACTTTCCCTTTCACGGCTCTTAATTTTGCTTCTTTCTCAATCCGGTCTACGCCTGCTTTGAGGGCAGCATCAATTTTCCCATCAATATTAGAATCGATCCGCGACAGGAAGAAGCTAGCCACAGAAGAAATCTTGCTAATATCCTTTCCTTCTGCCGCGCGTTTTTCTAAACCGCGAATATATGCCCAGGCTGTTTCGATGTAACTTTGAACTGAGAACAACAGCGTTACGTTGACATTAATCCCCTCAGAAATGACCTGTTCTACCGCTGGTAAACCTGCATCAGTCCCGGGAATCTTAATCATTACGTTATCCCGCCCGATCTCTTGATAGTAACGACGGGCTTCATTAATTGTCGCCTGGGTATCGTGGGCGATCGTGGGAGGAACTTCAATGCTGACATATCCATCTAGTCCGCCGGAAGCGTCATATACAGGACGCAAGATATCGCAAGCATCGCGGATATCTTTAAATACTAGGGATTCATAAATTTTGTAAGTTGGCAATCCCGCCCGAATCCCTGCTTCGATGTCAGCATCGTAGATCGCATTACCCGCGATCGCTTTTTCAAAAATCGCTGGGTTAGAGGTGATCCCGCAAATACCTTGATTCTCAACTAAATTCTTCAGCTCTCCAGACTGAACTAAGTCACGGGTCAAATTATCCATCCAAATGCTTTGACCGTATTCTTTGATCTCTAGTAAATGATTTGTTGCCATAATATTTGTATTTCTCAACTCTTCATTGGTTTGCTAGATGGGGAGCGAGGAGCGAGGAGCGAGAGATAAGAGAGCGGGTGATGGGTGGCTGGAATGTCTCCTTGTCTCCCTTGTCTTCCTTGTCCTTTCCCTAACCCCTAGCCCCTAACTCCTCATCCCTCTCATTGTGGTATGCGTGCCTGCGCCCGAATATTCTTTTCCTCTTGGGCTTGGGCGTGTCGCTGAATAAAGGACTCAACTAATGCCACGTCATCTTTACTACCAATAATCAACGGAGTGCGTTGATGCAGTTTTTCTGGCACGACATCCATGATGTCTTGGGTTCCCGTAATTGCTCTGCCTCCTGCTTGCTCGACCAAAAATGCTAAGGGAGCAGATTCATACAGTAGGCGAATTTTACCTTCTGGTTTTTTCACCGTGCCAGGGTAAAGGAACACGCCACCTTGCACTAAAATCCGATGAATGTCACCTACCATAGCTCCACTGTAGCGTGCGGTATAACCTTCTGTGCGGTGGACGTAACGAATGTATTCTCGGATCGATTCGTCCCATTGCCAGAAGTTACCTTCGTTGACGCTGTAGACCGAACCGTGTTGCGGCAGTTGAATATTTTCTTCTGAAAGTATGAATTCTCCAAGGCTGGGATCGAGGGTAAAAGAATGTACGCCCTTGCCGATGGAATACACCAAGATGGTGCTAGGACCGTAGAGGATATATCCTGCCGCAATTTGTTTGCTGCCTGATTGTAGTAAGTCTTTTGCCTCTCCATCTAGATCGTTGCCTTCCTGCTGTCGAATGGCGAAGATCGATCCCAGACTCATATTAATATCTGTATTGGATGAGCCATCGATTGGGTCGTAAAGCAAGGTATAACGACCAATCGGACAGTTTTCAGGAATGTAATATGGCTTTTCCATTTCTTCGGAAGCCAAGCGACAAACTAAACCGCTCTGCTTGAAAACCGAGATAAAGACATCGTTGGCGTAGACATCCAACTTTTTGACTGATTCCCCCTGTACGTTCACGTCTCCGGTAAATCCCAGTACGCCTTCCATCAATCCCGCACGACTGAGGTGACGCGAGATTAACTTGCCAGCGAGGGCAATGCGACTCATTAAGGCGCTCAGATCTTGGGCATCAGCAGAAAAACTTTGCAACTGTTGTAGGACGTGTCGAGACAGTGTTGTACAATCCCGACCGAGTGCAGATTCGTAATCTATTGAGTGTTGGACAGCTTCAGCCATAACGATCGCTCTCTCTGTAGATGAGGGCATGTTGCAAGATTTACCAATAAGGCAGCACCCTGCACTACTATCTTAGGAACTGAATCTAATAGTGGAATCTGACTTTAGATAAACTATAGAAATCACTGCACCTTGCCATGCGCGATCGCCACAATCGTGTTGCTGAGCGATTGCCAAATCCTGCGATCGCGGCTCGATCTTCAGAGCTTTATTTTCAAACAATACCGTCAAGCCATCAATTTAGTTCTTGCCAAGAGCGATTGACAACATGCGTTGAACTGATGACAAGAATTAGATCGAGCCAATTGCGATCGACAAAGCACCGACCAGCAATTATCAGTGTCAGATACTTAACTGGTCAGTGAAAGGGTTGACCCAAATTCAGATTTAAACTATTAATCTTGTTCCGAGTAGTTTCCTACAGAGCGGGGTGATTGTCACTACTCCTGACCAAATCTTGCCCTCACTCCGGCTCCGTTACGCCGATATCCACCGCCGCCACCGCCATTTTCTTCGCGGGGTTTAGCTTTATTGACTCGCAGCTGTCTTCCCATCCATTCTGCACCATCTAATTCAGCAATCGCTGATTCTTCTTGGGCATCCTCGTCCATGTCAACGAAAGCAAATCCGCGCATTCTGCCAGTTTCCCGATCCATCGGTAGGACAATGCGCTTGATCGCGCCATATTCTGCGAATACAGTTCTCAGGTCTTCTTCCGTAGCGCGGTAAGAAAGGTTTCCAACGTAGATAGTCATAATCGGTCGCGTAAGTCTGAACAGAGAGCCAAGTTCAGTCGAGAAATCGAACCTAAAAATTTGCAGTTTCGGCAAACACCAGATTTCAAATTTATCAGTAATCTAGCTTTCAAGATAGACAACCCCAGTCGGTAGCAGCTTCTCAAATTTAACCAGTTACAGGACTGAACTCACACTTACGCATATCATATCGTATGGTTTGTTTATCAAAGGTCTTCTGTATTACAAATACTGCCTAAAAAATTTCTGATAGTTATCATTTAATCTGTTAACTGTTAACAGTTAACTATCACCACTATAGAGACGCGAAAGATCGCGCCTCTACGTAACTCTCTACCTCTAGTCGATAGAAATGCTTTGGGGACCGCTAGTTTTGCCGTTGCGATCGCCAGATATAGAAGAATTGTAGCCAGAAGAATCAACCTGGCGATCGAGCCAACTTTTGACTGGATCGTCAGCTAGGCTGAGGTGCAGTATCCCAGAGACAAATCCTCCTAAAAAAGAAACTGGGTGCTGTACCAATTCTTTGAAAATAGGTGCTAGTTCATCTACAAACATACTTGAATCTCCTCTATTCGTTGCTGCATCTGTACTGTTTGAAATTCTAGCTCTTTATAGAATTGGGAGTCGGGAGTCGGGGAGCAGAGGGGCAAGAACTGTCAACCAACAACTAACAACCAACTACCAACTACCAAACCACCAATCCCTACTTACCCTCTACTTGAGGAAAGAGGCATTTATCTGAATCGCACCCTGCTGGACCTGCTTCGTCTAACTCTTGAGCATCATAGCGGCTGAGGGCAGTATAAAAATCATGCACTTGCCGTCGGGAATGCACTTGTTGCATCAATTCTTCGTACTTAGCTTTGGTTATCGGTTCAAATGGCAAGCGCGGGAAAGTTTGTAAGTCGTCAAATCTGGCTAATAAGGCAGCACTAATATAGCCTTCATCGTTTTGAATGGTTTCATAAATCCGCGTCCCTAATGCTTCTACCTCGTTTTCTCGCAACTCAATTGTTGCGGATGTATTATGAGTTACATAGTATTTCTGCACTTGCATGTAGAAATCCATTTGGGCTAGAGCGCTAAATTTGCTAATTTCAATTTCATCAGCACCAGGTAAATCTGCCCAAGGTACGGAGACGGGAATTTCTACCAACCACTCCATACAACGAGGATCGAACGGATCGTTCAACAAATTGCCATTTTCGTCTTTATCCGATTGGGAAGGAATGACAGCATAACCGTAGTCAATGCAAGCTAGTGCCACTGGATCGTTTTTGCGGAAGGTAATCCGACGAATAAAACGTTGGGCTTTGGGGGGATGCCAGCCAGGAGACGCACCAGTCAATAGAGATTTAGTTCCGCTAGGTTGGACTGTGGTACAACGATTAGGGCGTTTAATGTGATGGCGATCGCAATATTCCCATACAATGCGAAACACAATATCCCGCCATCGACTGAGATACTCCCGTTCCTTATTTCTAAAATACTCAGCCATATTCTCACTTCCGAATTCCGAATTCCGAATTCCGAATTCTTCTGGTCTTCCTTGTTCCCACCACCGCAACCAATCTACGCCAAAAGCACGGACGAAAAAGTCAAATAATCCCGTAAAAGAAACACCTACAATTGGATCTAACTCCCGACTGAATTGATAGCGGGGTTCGAGGAATTTGTGGTTCAACAAAGAAGCGACAGATAATGCCCCTGCCGTAAAAGCTTCTTCTTGTTCTTGGTCATTCTTAGGGTCAATTTGATTTAAATGAACCTCCGATAAGTTGCAGTGGAAATCAGCACCCAAAATTTCACCACAGTTGTGAGTAACACATCCATTAGCAATGAAAGAATGAGTTAGGGGGACATGAAGATCGTAAACTGTTTCTTCTCCCTGAAGCTCTACAGATTTAACTGTCGAGGCAAACATCAAGTTAATACTAGAAGCTCTACGTTTACGCATATTTTTAACAATATGCTCTTGCAAGATTGCTTGTTTTTCTGGAGCTAGGGGAAACCCTACAAGTTCAGAATACTTCTGAGCATGAATCGACCGTATGACAAGACGATAATATTCTTTGCCATAACTATTTTTAATCGTTCCATCTTTTAATGTGTATGGAACTTTAATGCTGCCTGCCGAATTTTTTCTATAGATGCAACTGGGAATTCCTAAATTCAGCAAGAGAATTTGAACTTGTTCAAGTAATTTTTGAGAAGCACTAAATAGTTCTACTGCCTGCCGATATTTTTGAACAGAACCATCAGCACTGAATAAGCCTTGCAAAAAGCCAATAACTACTTCTCTGGATTGAGAGAAAAAGCTGACTGGCAAAGAAGCTTTTGAACTGATATTCAGTTTATTGAAAAAGGAGTCTATTAAGAAGGAGCAGCAGTGAACTCTATATATTCCTTTATTAATGTGGTAAGCGTCTCTAGTCCCACCAATAGACTCTAGAGCAGAAGTAATTATTGGATAAGCATATTCAAATTCTTTAGAATTGAAATAGAAACCTCTAACTGTTCTATCAGTTTTACGAACTCCTATTTTTGCTTTTTCTATAGTTTGAAAGCCATCTCCAAACCACCAACCAAGCATTTGAGCTTGCTCGATAGAAATAGTGCTACTACCAAATTGACCTTCTCCTTTCTGAATAAAAATAGAATGCTCTAAGGTAAGCTCTTTAGTTGCAACCCATCCCTTGTTTGTGAAGTGCTTGTGTTCAGATGTACACTTCATTTTCATCCCATTATGTAAGGTAATGAGATATGTAGGTTGAACACCTGTAGTAAAGGCAATTGCATTAGTTAACTTAACTCCGTCTAGTCCTACAGACCTTAAATCAACTAAGGCTTTAAATTGTTTGTCTACTAAATCTTTAATTGGTACTAATCCTTGCTCGGTCGATACTAAGGTGTCACCAGAATGACATGGATTTAAACCATAACGGGATAAACGATGCTCCAACTCGTTTACAGACATTTGGGGGTAATGCTCTTGCAACCACTGTTTTGCATTTCCAAGAGAAAGAGAATATGCCTTCAGAAATTCAGCTTTAAGAACAGAAGTATTTAATAGGTCATGGTTAGCTCTAGCTATGGCTTCTCCAGCCCATTGAATTGCTCCTTCACCAGAATAATATTGATTGCGAACGGCATTGATGCATTCTTCTAAGGTTGGCTTTTGATGAAATACGCGGCTATGATTCGCCATTCTCAGAGCATCGCGGTCGGGATCGATCCGCCAATTTCCACTTTCATCTTGTTGCCAAAGGTTAGTTTTAGCTGCTTCAAATAATTCATCATTGCTATTACCTTGGCGCATCCCCGCGCTATTGTGAGTTAGGTAGCCATCACAATAAAAACAGTGAGCTTCTGCTACTTCGATATCGTAGGTTTGCACGCAGTCGTAGCTTCCCAAACCATTTACTGTAACTGGAATATCGAGACAAATATCTGATTCAGCAACGTAGCGTTCGTAATTAGCATCCACATCGCGAGAACCTTGAAATCCCATGCCTCGCATCTCACTATAGCTATATACCTCACGCATTAGCGAACCAGGTATAGTAAATCCATACATCTTCAGTCCTTGGCGTAATTCACCTTTGACTGAATGCAGTGCAATTAAGGCATTATATTGATTTTTTAAAGCAGGTATTGTGACATGATATTTCACCTGCCATTTTTCTATTTGTGGACGAGTTAGCTTTACTCTTCCTGCAATCCCCAAACTGGAAAGAACAGCAGCTACTTGTCTAGCAAATGAGCGATAAACTGTTGTCACTAAATGAGGTGGTCTATTATTAATTGCACCGTCACTATCCACTAAACCTGCTAGATAAGCAGCTCTGATGTCAACCGAACCTTGCAAAATAAAGTCAGGAATTTCTATTGGCTGATTTGGCTGTTTGATGTATTTATGGAAATATTCAGCCAATCGAATAGAAGTGACACGCGAGCGCAGTGTATTTTCACTTGAGAGCAGTACATGCGTTGCTTTTAATCCAAACAAAGCTAGAGCGCGATCGATCTTATTGTGAATTTTGGTAGCGAGTTCTTCATCTAAGCTGCTACAAGCCCAAGAAATTGCTCCATAAGGTTTTCCATGCTTATTTCTACCTAAACTGACATATCCATCACCATGAGTCAGACCAATTAGCCATGCCACGTCAGGAGTTAATTCGGGGATACTAATTGGGCTAGCATTTCTACTTTGAATCGGTCGTTCTGTAGTAAAATCTCGTGGCAATTGAGTCACAGTACCAGGAAGAACCTGAGTATTGTGCATGAGGCGATCGCCTTCTACTAAATCTCCAATTTGCTGCCAATTAATCTTACCTTTAGCATCAGCTAAAACGGCAATACGATGATTTAAAGTAGCGCGGGGAAAAGTACCGTTTGTCTCAATTTCGTAGACTTCTTGAACGCCTTGGTCAAATTTATCAATCACATGTCGAAAACCAAGTGGAGTTTGTACCAAATCTCCAATTTGGATATCTCGAATTGGTATAAGTCCTTTTGAGGTATGTACTAAAGCATCTTCAGGCAAACAGCGGCGAACATTGCCTGCGACAACTACAACAGCAGCTTCATCTATTAATAAACAACACTCAACTGAATTCAATTTTCTGCCTACAGCTTTATTTAAAATTGCCGCACAGCGTTGATACAATTCTGGCAATTTAATCGGGTTAGCAACGCCGCCAAAGCCTTTTAAAATTTCCCCTGCCGGACGGATGTTGCTCAAATTGACGCTAACATGTACGACACCCGAAAAGGCATCGTTAGTTGATAGTTCTAACAAAGTTTGATAGGACTTAACCCAACCTCGACGGCTATCACCCACAAGAATATTGACGATATTCCCTTCGATTTGTACTTCTGTTTCTTCTCTCCGTTCTGAAGCGGGGTTTGTGCCAATTTCTCCTTCTACAGTGACGTGGAGGCGGTTGCGAATTACAGGCAATTGGTTAATGTACTGGGGTTCGAGGATTGCACCCGTACCGCAGCCCATCATTGCCAAGTCCATCATCAAGCCAAAAGCCCGCCAGTCTACCACGTTGGTAGAAGTACAGTTATAAGCGCCAGAAAAGTTTTCTGGGCGAGAAATCCATTCCGTACCTCCTACCCACAGCCAGCGTCCGCTTGGGAGAGATTTCATCTCCTTTTGCATTTTTTCGAGAATAGCGGCTTCTGCTGGGGTGAGTTTACCCAATTCCACTAGCCCGCGCAGGGTGCGATCGCATACTTGTTCCCAAGTCTCGCGCCCACCTCCTATCCGCCGACTATACGTTCTGAAGAAGACTGGATTTGCAGCTGGGGCAGTTTCGGGAAACTGGGTGGTTTGGGTTAAGCGCTGTAGCTCTCGCACCATAGTAGAGTCGTGATAAAAAAAGGTTTTGCTGAAGAAAAAGCCCTGGATGTTCAAGGCAATAGATTAAGACTATACGCGATTTACATATAGTGGTAAAGATTGAAAAATTACTCAATCTGCGCTAGCTCTAGGGCAAGAATAAGAAAAGTTAAGTTTTTACATGCACGGGTACTAACCCAAAGGCAATGAACCGCGCTAGCAAGTCACGTAGAATAGACAGCCGTAACAAACTTGGCACCTGGAACTTTTGCCCTGGATTGAGGGCTTTAGCAAGAATTTGCTTTTGGATTAAAGACTGAAACACTTGGATACATCGCGTGGGTAACTCACGACGACGCTGAACTTTGGCTAAGTCCTGTAGCTGCAATCTACCAGTTCTTAGTGGTTCGCTCAGCACGTTTGCCGCGACTACGGCATCTTGAATCGCATAGTTGATCCCTACTCCACCAACGGGTGACATGACATGAGCAGCGTCACCAATTAATAGTAAGCCAGAACTATACCATTGCGGTAGGCGGTTCGACTCAACCGAGAGAAATGCTACTTGCGACCACTCTTTGAGTAATTCCACGCGATCGCTAAATTCCGGCACTACCTCAACAATAGACTTTCTCAACGCCTCCAATCCCGCCGCCCGCAAATCTTGGTAGCCACCTTTAGGAATGACATAGGCAATCTGCCAGGAATCATCGCGATCGATCGTTACTAAAATATGACCGCTACCGATACGACCATTCAACCCTTCTGGTTCATCCGGTCGGCGCGGAAGACGAAACCACAGCACGTCCATAGGTGGCGAGGTCTCAATTGGCTGAAATCCAGCTAGTTGACGTAGGCGGGAATGACGACCATCTGCACCAACTGTAAGCTGCGCCCTGACTTCATGCCAACCGCCATGTCCGCGATAGCGCACGCCTCGGACTCCTCCATCTGCCACAATTAATTCTTGTACGTTTGCGCCCAACACGAGTTGAAAGTTGGGATACTGTTTTGCCTCCTCGGTGATAAATTCCAAAAATTTTACTTGGGGCATCACCGTGATGTATTGATAGCGTGTTTTCAAGTGACTGAAATCAGCTATTGGGAAAGTTTTCCCATCTGTGCGAATACTCAGCTGGCGTAGTTTGGTGTGGCGCAACCTCAGTAAACGATCTGCCAAGCCTAATTCTGCCAAGATCTCCATCACAGACGGGTGAATGGTATCACCCCGAAAGTCGCGATCGAAATCTTTGTGTGCTTCCAGCAGCATCACAGGTATACCTTGACGTGCCAACAGCAGCGCCAATACTGCTCCTGCCGGACCACTGCCCGCAATACAGCAGGTTGTCGTTTGTCGGTCTAAAATGTCATGCTGCGGGGATACGGCATCAGTTGGCGATGTGGGAGTTATATCGTTCGTCATCTCAAAAACTCCTTAAAATTTTCAAAATCATTGGATTTATTTTTGATTGATTGGTTAATCAAAAAAACCCGAAAAAATGTCCTAAAGCTGAATTGCGTGAATTATTCCTACCCCGTATCCCTACTCATCTATGGGAACAACTAATGTCCCTTGTAAGAAAACTTTGACCGCAGTTTCTACCATCACTTCTGCACTAAGCTGCTGTGCGTCGGGTTGCATGAAGACCTCCCGCGTTAGTAAATATGCCACAAAAGAACCAGCGAAACAGCGTGCTGCTGCGTTTGGATTCATCGGTTTGAGTACGCCAGCAGCCATCTGTTGTTCTAAATAACCAGACAAGAAAGCCACCGAACGACTAGGACCAATTCGATTTACTATTTCTGCAACGTGCGGCTGCCGAATTGCTTCTCCCATGATGAGTTTGAATAGAGCCAGCGATGTAGGATTTTCAGCCATTCTGAGAAAAGCATGACCGAACAGAGTTAACACATCCTCTATTGGTTTGGTCATTAACTCATCGCTATGGCTCAGTAGTTGCAGTAAAGGTAAGCGTTGTTCGATAACTTGCTCAAACAGATCGCTTTTATCCTTGAAATAGTGATAAATCAACCCAGGGGAACCAATACCGGATGCAGCAGCAATATCTTTATTAGTTGCTTTCTCAAAGCCTTTGCTAGCAAAAACTTGTAAAGCACCATCAATAATTTGCTGTCGCTTATCCTCAAAATCGCGATCGTCGCGTGGGGGCATTGTTCCGTCCTAAGTAAGTCAAAAGTTAAAAGTCAAAAGTCAAAATATTGAAACTCTATTTTCAGAATAGCATTGATTGATTAGTCAATTAAAAAATTGACATGATTTTACAAAATAGAACTCTTTTCAGTTCAGAGTATAAATTTATACAAATAATTGTGATTTTGAGTCAGTGCGATCGCGGTAGGTAATATATGGTATTTGTAGGCGATCGCTCTTGCTTTAAGTTACTAAGTATCCGCCTTTAGTCTTGTTCCTAAATTTTTAGTAAAGAATTACTATGTTAAAAATTATGCCAAACAGACAAAGAGAGCGATTGAGCTATAAGGCAGTTAGAACGATAGCAATATTTTGCCTAGTGTTTTTAGGATCGTGTAGCGATCGCAAACCTGATGTATCGATCTCTAGCCAGTCTTCCCAGCAACAGACATCTACTTCATTGCTAAAAACTACCTATCCTAAATCGTATCCACTGAAACTACAAACAATAGGTGAATTTCATGGAAATGAAGTTCAAGCAAAATCGGGAGAACAATGGCTGGGACTGTTTGCTACACCAAAAGGTTTTGAGTTATTACCAACAAAGATTATGGTGAATACCGTTCGCGATTACGTTATCGACTTAGATGAAACGAAAAAAACTGGAAAAAAAGTTATCACCAACCAAAAAAGTCAACCTATTTTTTTAGTTAAAGGTGCAGCTTATCTCAAGCCAGGGATAGTTAAAACTGTGTTTTCAGAGCAGCAGTCTTTGACTCCTAACAAAGTTCTCAATCTGAGTTTGAATAGCGCAATAGATGGTGACTATCAGATAGCAATTGAAGATAAACAAAATCTCGAAAATAAAGAATTTTCATTTGAACGTCAGAGTAACACTAAAACTAGGAAATATATTATTTCGGTTTCTGATAATTCTTCTACTAGTCAAAATTTACAAGAATTTAAACATCATTATAGTAATAACGAACTACCCAGCGATCGCAAACCTCCCTCAGTTTTTTGGGCAGGCGATTTAGATAGGGATGGAAAACTCGACTTACTTATCGAGTTGGCAAGTCATGCTAATGTCTCCAGTCTCACATTATTGTTATCTTCACCTGCAAAAGAGAATAAATTATTAGAACCAGTAGCTCAATTTGTGACTCAAGGATGTTAGCGATCGATAGCAATAGATAATTAGAGCGATCGTTCTCCTCGCAGACATTAAAATTTAGAAAGGCTAAGAATCAGCTGTATTCACCAAAGACGAATGACGAATGACGAATCACAGTACTTGTTCTACCTCCACCTTGCGCTATGGCAAAATATTAAATAATTCACTGCATTCCGTCTTCCCGACATGACAGCAACCATTCCTAACCTGCCTAGCCTCTACGACCCCTTCACCACTGAAGCCAAGTGGCAAAAGTTTTGGGAAGACAACCAAGTGTATAAAGCAGACCCCCAGCGCGGCGGGGAACCCTACTGCATCGTCATTCCTCCTCCAAATGTGACTGGTAGCCTCCACATGGGTCACGCCTTCGATAACACGCTGATAGATTCCCTGATCCGCTACCATCGCATGAAGGGATACAATGCCCTATATCTCCCTGGAACCGACCACGCCAGTATTGCAGTTCACACAATATTAGAAAAGCAACTGCAAGCAGAAGGCAAAACCCGCTACGAACTCGGACGGGAGAAATTTCTCGAACGCGCTTGGCAGTGGAAAGACTCATCTAAGGGTACAATTGTCGGTCAACTGCGCCGCTTGGGAGTTTCCGTAGATTGGTCGCGGGAACGCTTCACGATGGATGAAGGCTTAAATAAAGCAGTCATAGAAGAGTTTGTCCGATTTCACGAAGAAGGACTAATTTATCGCAGCAAATATTTAGTAAACTGGTGTCCCGCCACTCAGTCAGCAGTATCCGATTTAGAAGTAGAAAATAAAGAAGTCAACGGGCATTTATGGCACTTCTGCTATCCATTAAATGATGGATCTGGATCTGTAGAAGTAGCAACAACGCGACCGGAGACAATGTTGGGCGATACGGCTGTCGCAGTCAATCCAAATGACGATCGCTACAAACATTTAATTGGTAAAACCCTAACTTTACCAATTATGCAGCGAGAAATTCCCGTAATTGGCGATGAATTTGTCGATCCTGAATTCGGAACGGGTTGCGTTAAAGTGACTCCTGCCCACGACCCGAACGATTTTGAGATGGGTCAGCGTCACGATCTGCCGTTTATTAATATTATGAATAAAGACGGCACGCTGAATGAAAATGCGGGAGATTTTCAAGGACAAGATCGATTTGTTGCCCGTAAAAATGTCGTCAAACGGTTAGAAACCGATGGATTTCTCGTCAAAGTAGAAGAATACAAACATGCCGTACCGTATAGCGATCGCGGTAAGGTTCCAATTGAGCCACTACTTTCAACTCAGTGGTTTGTCAAAATTCGTCCTTTAGCCGATCGCACTCTATCGTTTCTAGACGAAAAAAATTCGCCCCAGTTCGTCCCCCAACGTTGGACGAAGG
The DNA here is from genome assembly GCF_003015105.1 of Chroococcidiopsis sp. CCALA 051. Lineage (NCBI taxonomy): Bacteria > Bacillati > Cyanobacteriota > Cyanophyceae > Chroococcidiopsidales > Chroococcidiopsidaceae > Chroococcidiopsis > Chroococcidiopsis sp. CCALA 051. The sequence continues at coordinate 17,245 of NZ_PYCI01000070.1, forward strand.
TTTATCGCGACTGGCTAGTTAAACTCAGAGATTGGTGTATTTCGCGTCAACTATGGTGGGGGCATCAAATTCCGGCTTGGTATGCTGTCAGCGAGACAGGCGGAGAAATCTGCGATAACACGCCGTTTGTTGTGGCGCGGAGTGAAGCAGAAGCAAGGGAAAAGGCAGTTCCACAATTTGGCGCAGATGTCAAGTTAGAGCAAGACCCAGACGTACTCGATACATGGTTTTCTTCAGGATTGTGGCCCTTTTCCACTTTAGGCTGGCCCGATCGCACTGAGGATTTAGAATTTTACTATCCTACCGCTACCCTAGTCACGGGATTTGACATTATCTTCTTCTGGGTGGCAAGAATGACCATGTTAGGGGGACATTTTACCGGACAAATGCCGTTCAAGGATGTTTACATTCACGGGTTGGTGTTGGATGAAAACGGCAAGAAAATGTCCAAGTCAGCGGGAAATGGGATCGATCCGCTGTTACTCATGGATAAATATGGGACAGATGCCCTGCGCTACACCTTGGTGAAAGAAGTTGTGGGTGCGGGACAAGATATTCGGTTGGATTACAATCGTCAAAAAGATGAATCTGCTTCTGTGGAAGCTTCCCGCAACTTTGCGAATAAATTGTGGAACGCCGCCCGTTTCGTGATGATGAATTTGGATGGCAAAACCCCGCAACAATTAGGATCGCCCGAATCTAGTAGGGGCGCACAGCTGTGCGCCCCTACTCCCAATTCCCTACAATTGTCCGATCGCTGGATTCTCTCTCGCTACCACCAGGTGGTCAAACAATCTACAGATTACATTGATAATTACGGATTGGGAGAAGCGGCAAAAGGTTTATATGAATTCATCTGGGGCGATTTCTGCGACTGGTATATCGAATTAGTCAAATCGCGGCTATTTCAGAAAGATGCCGAGGGCGCAGCGTCGCGGCTGGTAGCACAACAAACTCTTGCCTACGTTTTAGAAGGTATACTCAAACTCCTGCATCCCTTTATGCCTCATATTACTGAGGAAATTTGGCACACGCTGACGCAATCAGAAGAGGGGCAGAGTATATCCGTACAACCATATCCAGAATCAGATGCAGCTTCAATCGATTCAGACTTGGAACAGCAATTTGAATTGTTAATTGAAGCAATTCGTACCCTGCGTAACCTGCGGGCGGAAGCAGGAATTAAGCCAGGAGTCAAGGTAAAAGCAGTAATGCAAAGTGAAAGCGATCGCGAACGGCAAATTTTGACAAGTAGTGAATTGTATATTCAAGACCTTGCCAAAGTCGAGTCACTGACGATAACTTCAGCTTTAGAGACAGCATTAGAACCCGCGATCGCCGATGTTGTCGGTACGGTACAAGTCCTAATTCCTTTGGCGGGAGTTGTTGATGTTGCCGTACTCAAAGCCAAATTAGAAAAAAGCCTTAGTAAAGCCCAAGCCGAAGCCAAATCTCTCTTGGCGCGACTATCTAACCCTACCTTTGTCGATAAAGCCCCTGCTGATGTCGTCCAAGGCGCTAAGGATGCTTTAGCCGAAGCAGAAAAACAGATTGAAATTCTCCAAGCCCGATTGCGTTTGTTGAAATAGAGACAAGGGGACAAGGGGGACAAGGGGCTTCAGGAGCAACTACAAACTACCAACTACCAACCACCGACATCCCACACCCCACACCCCACACCCCACACCCTTTCTTCACTCACCACTCACCACTTACGATGTTCTACCTCGCTCAAATCATCAAGTACGGTATCTCCGGTAAGTTAGGCTTAAAATTGCTGGCAAGTCAGGAAGCAGAGCATACTTGGATATTGGTAAGCGATCGCAGTGCTATTCTCGATGTGGAAACTACGATTGGCGATCGCTGTCCTTTTACCCTGGCTGAGGGTTTGTTGGTATTAGCAGAACTCTCGCCTGATTGCTGCCAAGTTTACAGCCTTCACAATGCTACGGATTGGGTGATGGAATTAGTCCAAACCTATCTCACTAGTGGCATTACTCCATTATTTTTGCAACAAGAAATGGAACGGGCAGAAAAATGGCGACAAACCCTAACTTTACAGACGCAAGAGTTATCTCGACGGGCGCTAGAAGTAGAAGCTAGACGAGAACAAATTCAGGCTTTGGAAACGAATGTGAGGCGAGAACAAGAGGAAGATGAAACTGGGTAAGTCGTAAGTCATAAGGTGGGCAACGCCCACCTTGTTTTTAAACCTTTGCAGGTGGTAACACTAGCCGATCGCGCGCATCTGGTTTATAACCGTTGCTGTAATTATCTTCTGGTGTAATTAATAATTCCCGTAACAGACGGGCGAGCGCCTTTTGCGTCAACTGACTGGCGAGTTGCTGCCCAATCTTTTGAGTCTCTGGTTTTGTCAACACCTGTGTTAATTGCGGAATTAATTGTGCCGGGTCGAAACCGCGAGTTTCTTGTAAAATTCCCCAAATACGCTTAATATGCTCCAAAGTTTGCTGTTGCTCGGTAGAAGCACCAGGAGTTTCGTGAATTGCCATCGCCAAACGATTTCCCAAGGGGACGCGATCGAATACATCTCGCAGTCTAGATGTAACATTGTGTAAGGTATTTCGACTCACAGCATCTACACTCTTAACGATCTCATCTACCAGGCGATCGCGAATAAAAGCCCCCCGTTCGGATGAGAGAAAATCAATCATTTGATTCAAGACAATATTAAAGTCATAGTCCTGATTCCCACGGGCATTGCGTAACAAGTTTTCTAAGCGATTCCAGCGGAACGTCCCTTCTTTAAACAGCAAATCTTTTAATGATGCGCGCAACTCTGGCGCGGGATCGATCAACAAACGCTTTGCAACATAAGGATAAGCGGCACTAAGAACTTTAAAATCAGGTTCGATCCGAATCGCAATTCCTTCTAACGTCACCAGAGAGCGAATGATCAAAGCGTAATATGCTGGGACGCGGAAAGGATATTCATACATTAAATTCGACAGTTCGTCAGTAATACTTTTAATATTTAATTCCGATACGCTAGCACCCAAGGCAGCGTTAAATACCTTAGCAAAAGCAGGGACGATGGGTGTTAAATCTGTATCTGGAGTCAAAAACTCCAGTTTCACATAGTCCTGTGCTAAAGAGTCAAAATCACGATTTACCAAGTGGACGATCGCTTCAATCAATCCGTACCTTTGGGCTGGCTTGATCTCGCTCATCATGCCAAAGTCTAAATATGCTAACTTGCCATCGGGCGTAGCAAGTAAATTCCCTGGGTGAGGATCGGCGTGGAAAAATCCGTTTTCCAATAGCTGACGCAGCGAACACTGCACCCCAACTTCAATGATGTGTTGGGCATCTATTCCTTGGGCGCGAATCGCTTCTACCTGCGTCAGCTTCGTTCCTGTAATCCACTCCATCGTCAAGACTCGGCGCTGAGTGTATTCCCAGTAAATTTTAGGAATATAAATATCTGGTAAATATCCGTAGTATTCGGTAAAACGTTCGGCGTTTTCGCCCTCCTGAACGTAGTCCATTTCTTCAAAAATGCGATATCCAAACTCGTCGAGAATATCGACTAAGTTACTGCGGATGCGCTTAAAAGTTTTGTTTGCCCAAGCTGCCAGACGACGAATGATATATAAGTCAATAGTAATGCGATCGCGCAAGTCTGGGCGCTGCACTTTCACCGCCACTTCTTCCCCAGTCTTTAGCTTACCCTTATACACTTGCCCTAAAGAAGCAGCAGCAATCGGATTGGGAGACAGTTCGGCATAAATTTCTTCTGGAGTTTGCCCTAATTCCTCTTGAATGAAACGGTAGGCGATCGCATTATCAAAAGGTGGTAGCTGATCTTGCAGTTGTGTTAGTTCCTCTAAATATCCAGGTGGAACTAAATCGGGGCGAGTAGAAAGAGCTTGACCGATTTTGATATAAGCTGGACCAAGTTGCGTCAACAATTCTCTTAACTGAACTGCCCTACGCTGCTGCATTTTTAAGCTGCGTCCCCATTGCTTATCCCACCACAAACCAAAAGCAAAGGAAAAACAGGGCAGCAGAACCGCAAAAATTCTCCCAATAACCTGAAAAGGACGACGACTGTAATATGCAGCGATCGCTTCCGGTTCGTATCTTAATGCAAATTCCGGCTCGATCGAGCTGTGTCCAATTTCTGTAGCGTGTCTTGGCACAACATCTGTGCTAGTCACGGGGCTATCTGTCGTTACTTCTACGTAACTGTTCCCTGTTTGGCTGTCCAACTGCTGAGGATTTGGGGAAACCTGCTTCACATTCATGAATTTGGTGACGCTTGGGCGTGAGTTTGCTAACTATTGTAACAATTTGTTACCTACAAAAGTTGTCGCAATACCCGAAGGCTACCGGACTTAAGATAGAAATTTGCTATCAGTCCGATAGCGATCGCACTGCACCAACGTCATCATTATCGCTTTTTAGTTCAGTAAAGTAATCCTACTGATGACGGGCAAGTTTTGGAGATTCTATCGGTGGTTGGCTGTCGAGGATATCCGTTCTTACCCATCTTTATTTTCGATCGCGCAAAGACGCTAAGGCGCTAAGAGTACTTTTGCGTCTTTGCTACGGACACTTTGCTCAACGGGGGGAATCCCCGCACGCAAGTGTCCTCGTCTTTGCGTGACATTTGCTCTGACAGTCAAAAATAACGAATGACTAATGACATACAACATTTCTGCTAGCCTGTAAATTGAAGCTAGCTTGGTATAGCAATGTATGTACTCATTGGCGGCGCGGGCTTAGTTGGGCTAAATTTGGCACAAAAGCTTGTAGAGTTAGGGCATACGGTTGCAATTATTGATTGCGATCCTAATGCCTGTCGTTATGCCCGCGAACAAGTGGGGGTGATGGCTTTTGAAGGGAGTGCAGTCAATACAGAGGTGTTGTTAGAAGCAGGGATTCGCAAAGCTGACTCTGTGGCTGCTGTCCTCCGTCAGGATGCTTTAAATTTAGCAATGGTTACTCTTGCCAAGCACTACGGAGTCTCTCATATTTTGGCGCGGATGCGTCACCGCGATTTTGCCGAACCGCTACGTCTTGCTGGAGCTAATCATATTATTAGTACTGTAGAGCTGGCAGTCTCGACAATGGTGAATGCGATCGAGTATCCCCAAGTGGAATCGATGATGCATTTCGAGCAGGGACAAATTGAAGTATTGAAACTCGCTCTTCCTAATAATTGCTACGTTGTCGGTCGTAGCGTTGCCGAAATTGCTCAAGATCGAAGATTTCCCACAGGCTCTTTAATTATTGGTTATCAAGCCCATCCTCATGAAGATTTAGTCATACCTAATGGTAGTACAATACTAGAACCGGATTCAACTGTATTAATCGTGACGAAACCAGGCTCGCTACATCAAGTCATTGATTTTATCGAAGGTTGTCGGTAACTAATTTTCATGAGAATATATCCATTATTTTGCTTACTTGTATCTGTTTTTTTTCTGTATTCCTGTACGTCACCAAGTCCGTCGCGACAAGCTAATTCTCCACAGGAAACTCCATCTCAACAAGTAGTAAATGTAGATGAAAACTTTAAAAGAGTAGCAGGTCAAACTGTCTACGTTCCTGTCTACTCTCATATCTATCACGATGATGGGAAAAAAACTTTTAATTTAGCAGCTACCCTCAGTATTCGTAACACCGATTTGGCAAATCCTATTGTCATTACCTTTGTTCGCTACTACGATACAAATGGAAAGTTAGTCAGGCAATATTTAGAGCAACCAATTCAAATTGATGCTCTAGCTTCTACAGATTTTGTCATTGATGCAACCGATACGAGTGGAGGATCGGGAGCTAAATTTCTTGTGGAATGGATAGCTCAAACAGAAGTTTCCGAGCCTATTATTGAAGCAGTTATGATTGGTAGCGGCTACCATCAAGGCATTTCTTTTATTAGTCCAGGTAAAGTTATAAAATCAGATACTAATAAATAGCGAAATGCGAAAAGCTAAACAAAATAAGAATTAGAGTATAACTGCTCTCTGCTCCCTGATAACTGTCAATCATCTTCTAACTTTAATATCTGCTCGTCAAGCTTTTGCAAGCGCGATCGCACAATTTCTTCCGAAAGAATTTGCTTGCGAATTGCCTCATTCAGCGCTCCTTTTTCTGCTAATAATAAGCGACGACGGATAGCATCAAGTTTAGTGCGATCGCTTATACTAGCATCTAAATCATTTGGACGGCGATTGTAGATTTCCCGCAGTGCTTTTTCTGCCCCTGCTACTCTTACTTGATATGCAGATCTCATTTCTTCGTAGACGGCTTTTGATAATACTCCCGATCTTAAAAGACTATCTAATTCATCTTGTGCTGCTTTGGCAGTCATCAACTGTGCTTGTAATTCTTCAATCTGTTGGCGAAATTTGGAAAATTCAGATAGATGCAAACGTTTAATAAACCAAGGTAAGCTCAATCCTTGCCCAACTAAGGATAGCAACACTGTACCAAACACTATTGCAATTAGCTGCTCTCGCCCTGCCAGTGAGGTGGGAATGCTTAGCGCCAGCGCCATCGATAACGAGCCTTTGATGTTACCAATAAATAAAACGTGCTGCCAGCGCCACGGAATCGGACGGTCGAACCAACGTACTAAAACTAATAGCCCGTAAACAGAGACAAGTCGTGCCACCTGACAAGCCAAAAATGTTAGTAGTACCGCAGGCAAAGTTTGCCAGAGAGTTATTAGGTTAATTTCTATACCGATAAGCAGAAAAATAAAACTGTTAACACCAAAACTGGCACATTCCCAAAAACTCAACAAAGTCAACTTACTAGAAGCTGATATCTGTCTAACAAGCCCAATCGTACCAAAAATTAGCCCTGCAACAACCACTGCTACCCCACCAGAAACTCCCAAAGCCTGTCCGATTTGAAAAGTTCCTAGTGCCACTGCTATTGTGAGTAAGATACTACTGAGCGGATCGTCCATTCGAGCTAATAAATCCGTGCTACCCGTACTCAAATAGCCTAAGGCTAACCCTACTAAAATACTGCCTGCGATCGCTACAAAAAGTTGTTGTAACCCACCCAAAATTGAGAATGAACCAGTCACGCTGACATTCAAAACCAGATTGAATAAAACTAGCGTGAAAATATCATTGAATAACGTTTCTCCCTCGACAATCGTAGACAGTCGCGAAGGCACAAGCACTTCTTTAAAGACAGCAATCACGGAAACGGTGTCTGTATTTGCCAAAATCACCCCAACTAGCAACGCTGGTATCCAACTCAAACCAAGTCCGAATTTCAGTACTACCGTTATCACCCCAGAGGCAATAACAACTCCTGGTCCCGCTAGCAGAGTAATTGGTTTAATCGTGCTACGCAGGCGACTAGTATCAGTATTGATAGCTGCTTCAAATAGGAGAATTGGCAAAAACAAATTCAAAATCAGAGAGTCGTCCAAACCAATACGTTGAGGTAAAAGTTCGGTAACTGCTAAACCAGCTAACACTAAACCTGCAACATAAGGCATTCGCAACCAACGGGATAGTAAAGCCACGCTAGTTGCTACGAGTAACAGGATAATTAAGACAGTAACTAACTGAGCGACTTCCATTTAAATTAAAGTCAAAAGTTAAAAGTGAGAAGTCAAAAGGGCAAGCGTGCAATATTGACTTGTGCCAGATGAGATGTCTCAAAGGACATCCAACACTCCTCGACTCGTATTGCAATTTGCAACTTATCGTAACAGAAGTCAGCAGCCAACCTTCAACCACCAACTACCAACTACCAATTACCACCCGATCTATTAATCCCCTGCCAATCTTGGCTAAAATTCATGAGGTGGCAAGTATGCGATCGCCCTCACGATATAGCCCTTCATGTTAATCTCCCTCCAGATTGAAAACTTTGCTTTAATTGACCAGCTGGAGTTGGAATTCGGCACTGGTCTGAATGTCCTCACAGGCGAAACTGGTGCTGGTAAATCGATTATTTTGGATGCGATCGATGCAGCTTTGGGTGGTAAAGTTAATAGTCGCGCTATCCGCACGGGAACAAGTCGCGCCCTGATTGAAGCGACATTTCGATTGGATAAAGATTTGGCTGACTGGCTGGCTACAGAAGAAATCGAACTACTTGACGATAACTCCCTAATATGCAGTAGAGAATTGACAATTGCTCAAAATAGCCTCCGCAGTCGATCGCGAGTTAATGGGGTACTCGTCAACCGCCAGCAAATGGCACAACTGCGCGATCGCCTGGTAGAAATTACTGCCCAAGGGCAAGCCGTACAAGTAGGACAAGCAGCCCAAGTACGAGAATGGCTAGATTTATATGGTGGTACAAGTCACTTTCAACAACGGGAAGTTGTCGCAACTGCCTATACCGCATACCAAGAAGTTAAAACTAATTTAGAAAAACGGCGACAGTCCGATCGCCAGCGGTTGCAACAAATTGACTTACTAACTTATCAAGTCAAAGAATTAGAAACAGCTAGTTTGGGCGAACCAGACGAACTAGAACAACTGGAACAGGAACGCCAACGCCTCAGCCATGTTGTAGAACTACAACAGTCGAGTTACAAAGTCTATCAAGTCCTCTATCAAAATGAGAATGACGGACAAGCCAGCGCCGACTTGCTAGCAGACGCGGAAGCTACGCTGACAGATATGGTGCAATATGACATCCAGCTACAACCAATCCTCGATTTAGTGGGCGAAGCACTAGCAGCAGTCACGGAAGCAGGACGGCAGATCGGCGCTTATGGAGAAAGTTTAGAATCCGATCCGCAGCGGCTAGAAATCGTTGAATCCCGCATTCGCGAACTGAAACTGGTGTGCCGCAAATACGGTACTCTCCCAGAAGCGATCGCCTACTACCAAAAAATTCAAACAGAACTCGCCGAACTCAACGATAGCGAACAATCGATTGAAGCCTTGGAACAACAGGAACGAAAATATCTGGATCGACTGTTGCAGGAATGCGATCGACTCACCCAACTGCGCCAGCAAGCCGCCGCCAAACTCGAAGCACAGATTCTTGCAGAACTCAAACCCTTGGCGATGGAAAAAGTTCAATTTCAGGTAGAAATAGCCTCTACAGTCCCTACAGCCACCGGAAACAACCAAATTTCTTTTCTGTTTAGCCCCAATCCTGGCGAACCATTACAACCCTTAATTGCGATCGCCTCTGGGGGTGAAATGAGTCGATTTTTACTCGCCCTCAAAGCCTGTTTTTCCCAAGCCGAAGCATCGGGAACGCTCATCTTTGATGAAATTGATGTTGGCGTATCGGGAAGAGTCGCTCAAGCGATCGCCGATAAACTCCACCACCTCAGCCAACGTCACCAAGTGTTGTGCGTCACTCACCAACCCCTAGTTGCAGCAATGGCAGATCGACATTTTCGGGTAGATAAGCAAGTTTTGGTGCGGGAGTCGAGGAAGAGAGCTGAGGGAGCTGAGGAAGCTGAGGGAACTGAGGGAGAAATTAGGACGGTTGTGAGAGTTGCAGCTCTGGATAATTTTGATACGCGGCGGGAGGAATTAGCAAATCTCGCTGGTGGTAAATCTGCCCAAGATGCGATCGCCTTTGCTGAATCTCTGCTGACTCAAGCCGCAAATCAGCGCCAAACACCACAAAATGGTGCGGCAACAAAATCGCGATCGGCTAAATCGACCAAGAAACGATAATCGGTTATGGCTGTTTTCGATTGGGTAAAACAGACGATCTGTAGGGGCGCACAGCTGTGCGCCCCTACAAATGTCACGCACGCAATCGAGAATTGCTATATCCGTTAACAGTTATCAGTGACTAATCGACTAATAGAGAGGAAATTATCATTGAGGTTTACCACAGTTTTGCAAGTAGTTATCAAAGCGTTTTTTTACTGTTTTGAGCGACCCATTTTCATCTAAATAACGTACTTGAAAATTAATCACTACAACATCGCCCGAATCATATCCAAAAATGCGATCGAGAAAATTTACAGGAGGAACTTCATAACCGCCGCCAGGATTGACAGAACAGCAGTCTGGATACAATGCTATATGCTCATCGAAGCTTTTATACTTGATGTGCTTGGGATACTTGATACCTGGGAAGTTTTTTATCGGTAATCTATCTCGGCTATTCTGGTAATCGAATACTGCTCTAATTTTTTCTTCTTTACTTAGGTAACGCATTTCTGCAAAACAGAAGCCAGAATAGTTCAAACCAAAATAACTAAAAAGAATTAGTAGCACGCCACAGACAAATAAAAAACTTTTCAAGATATGACTACTATTTTTAGTCAATGATGTCAAAGACTCGTATTTAATACCTGTATATAGCAATTCCAATTCTAATGCATTACATTTGTAGGGGCGCACAGAGAAAGCGCCCCCTACAGATCTGTGTACCTCATGTGACTGAAAACTGCTATAAATCTATTTGAAAATATCACGTCGGTGGATTTTATAACTTGCCCCATACAATTCATTTAAAAAATGTAATATGGTTTATAACTTTTATAATATCTTGCTGGGTTCTCGTTTACAATTATTTAAGTCCGTTCATCGACCAATGATAAAAGAAATTGAAGTCACCCGTACCTATTTAAAAATGACAGCGGCAGACGAATTAAAACCTGCCAAAATAGAAAGCGATCGCCTGCAAATTCATCGAGTCATTGAATGTCCGGCTTCTTTTTATCGCTATCTCTACACTGAAGTTGGACGTAAATACCATTGGTGCGATCGCCTCAACTGGACGGATATTCAAATTAAAAATCATCTCAAACAACCCAACATTTCTATTTGGGTTCTGTATTCTATGAGTGCGCCAGCCGGATTTTTTGAATTAAAACAACACGAAGATAAATCGGTAGAAATTGCTTATTTTGGTATTCTCGACGAATTTTTAGGGCGGGGATTGGGCAAACACCTACTTACTGTAGCGATCGAACGAGCTTGGGATTTAAGCCAAAATTATATATGGCTGCATACCTGTACTTTAGATCACCCAGCCGCCATACCTAACTACCTCAATCGCGGCTTCAGACCTTTTAAACAAGAAACTTATTACATATAGAGACATATGACGTGTAGAGACGTTACATGTAACGTCTCTACACGTCATAACATTTCAGGATAAATTATGCTACCAACCCAGCTCTGAGGGCGCGTACAGCCGCCTGCGTCCGGTCGTTGACGCATAACTTATTGAGAATATTGCGGACGTGAGTTTTGACAGTGCCAACTGTAATGTAGAGTTTATCGGCAATGTCATAATTACTATGCCCCGCCACAATCAGCGCTAACACGTCGAGTTCGCGATCGGTTAGGGGAGTCGCTGCCAGCATTTGAGTGTATTCTGGCTCTATGGCATCGATCGCCACCGTTGGCTTAGCACCAACCGGACGGACTTCTTTCAACACGATCCGGGCAATTGACGAATCAATCCAGTTTTCACCGCCGTAGGTCGCTTCTATCGCTTCGACCAATTGATCTATACTGGTATCTTTCATGCAATAAGAGTCTGCTCCAGCCGTAAAAGCAGCTAAAACAGTATCTTCGCGATCGTTTAAAGTCAGGATCAAAACTCTAGTCTTGCAGTCTGGCGTTTGGCTTTGAAACTCGCGGAATTTACGAGTTAATTCAATTCCATCCATATCTGGCAAGCCTACATCAACGATCGCCACGTCTGGCTTAGTCGTTTGCAGCAATTGCAACCCATCATGGGCATTAGCAGCATCGCCAACCACTTTTACTTTCTGAGTCTGTTCTAGAGCAGTCCGCATTCCTAAGCGGGTAAGAGTGTGGTCTTCAACCAAGGCGACTTGAATTAGACTCATATTTAACCTCAACCAGTTCGATCTCAACAGTTTAGAAAATTACCTGAAAAAACAGTTTTTGTCGCAGTCAATTCAATATAAATTACAAAGTCCACCGAACATTTACTGAAATCGGGTGAGAGATAATCAGTCAATTACCCGTCCTTCGGTAGATACACTGATATTCGCATCAGTCATAGAATTCTTATATCCCTCTAAGGGATGAAGTTGTCCCTAAAAGGGAGCGATTCAGTGACCAGTGACCAGTGGCTAGCTATTGAAACGGTTTCTGGGCAACAAAAGCATTGCTGCTTGTAGATGGTCTAGTTGTAAATACTCACTGATAACTAATAACTGATAACTGATAACCAGAGCAAGTGAATCAAAAAAGTGTAGAAAAAATTCAAACAGCAACAAAATTTATTCTTTGGTTTCGTCACTGTTTACCGCAACCATTTCAACAGGTTGTGCGACCATATTTAGCTCAACCTTATCAATTAGCTTTAGAAATACTTGACTGTTGTAGCGGTGAAGAACCGATGACGGTAGAAACTATCGCTCAAAAAGTTGCTATTAACAAAAATACAGCGCGGCAAGTACTCAGTGCTTTGAGAGAGGGAGGTTTAATTTTTACTATCACTGCAAATAGAGGATGGAAGTGTTTGCAGGTCAATCAGCAATCTTTACAGGCGATCGAGCAAACTTTGGAACGAGAATTAATTTCATAGTGACAAATTCAGAAGTCGATTTATATCTTGCACAAATCGACTTTTTTCAAAGTTTTATTCTACGGTGACGGACTTAGCCAAATTACGGGGTTGATCCACGTCCAAGCCACGCCTTGCAGCAATGTGATAAGCAAGTAGCTGTAACGGAATTACAGAGAGAATGGGAGAAAGGATTTCATCCACAACTGGGACGGGGAGTGTATCGTCGAATATCTCCTTGGCGTGTTCGTCGTGCATGGGAGCAACGCCAATTAAGCGCGAGTCGCGGGCTTTAGCTTCCTGTACGTTAGAAAGAACTTTTTCATAAACGCTACCAGGCATAGCGATCGCCACGACAGGGACTTTGGCATCCAACAAAGCGATCGGTCCGTGTTTCATCTCTCCCGCTGGATAGCCTTCTGCATGAATGTAACTAATTTCCTTCAATTTCAGCGCCCCTTCCAGCGCGATCGGATAATTAATTCCCCGTCCGATGAAAATAAAATCCTGCGTCTCGGTAAACTCATGGGCGAGTTCTTCAATTTGTCGCTCTTGCTGTTCCAAAATTGACTCGATCTGGGCTGGGAGTTGCCACAGTTGCCCGATGATTTGCTCTAGTTGAGTCGCTGATAGAGTTTGGCGGCGATACGCCAGATCGAGGGCGAGGCAATAAAAAGCAACCAACTGGGCAATAAAAGTTTTTGTCGCGGCTACGCCAATTTCAATTCCAGCCTGAATGTCAATCGTGTAGTCTACTAGTCGAGCTAGCGAACTTTGCATTCGGTTGGTAATTCCCAACAGACGAGGACGAAATTGTGGCGTTTTTTCGGCACGGCGTTGCTTATCCATAGCGATCGCCGACAGCGTATCAGCCGTTTCACCAGATTGCGTCACGCCCACAATCAATGTATTCGGCATCAGAGGCGGCGGCGCATAACGAAACTCTGAGGCATAGTGTACCTGTGTGGGAATTTGTGCCAGCTGCTCCAGTAAATACTTACCCACCAAGCTAGCGTGCCAACTCGTACCACACGCCACAATCTGAACTTGTTCCAAGTCGGTGTAGAACTCTGCTGGTAAGCTCAAATTAATCGGACTAGTGGTAGATGCAGCAGTCCAATCGTTGCTAATGTAAGTTTCCAAAGCCATCCGCACGACACTCGATTGCTCGTAAATTTCTTTGAGCATGAAGTGACGGAAACCTTGTTTCTCCATCGTCACGGCAGTACCGCTGAGCAAATGGGGATGTTTTTTAAGGCGATCGCCCGCAAAGTTGTAAATTTCAATTCCCAAAGGCGTAAGAGTCGCCATTTCTCCGTTTTCCAACGGGACGATCGCGTGAGTATAGGGTAAAATCGCCGGGATATCTGAAGCACAGAAAAACTCCCCTTGCCCGAAACCAAGCACCAACGGAGCTTGTTGTCGCGCCACTACAATTTCATCGGGATAATCGGCACACAAAAGCACGATCGCGAATGCTCCCTCCAACCGATTCACGACTCGCCGCACTGCTTCCGTCAAAGGAGAGTAGAATTTTTCAGTTTCGCCACTCTGCCGCATTTGGTTCAGACATTCCGCTACCAAATTGGGAATAACTTCAGTATCAGTCTCAGTTACAAACTCATAGTTCAGCTGTTTTAATTCTTCTCGTAGCTCTCGATAATTTTCGATAATACCGTTTTGCACTACAGCTACCCGTTTTGAAGTATCTAAATGTGGGTGAGCGTTGTGTTCCTCCGGTTTTCCGTGAGTTGCCCAGCGTGTATGTCCGATTCCGACTAAACCAGGAATTTCTTGTCCGTTAAGTTTTGATTGGAGGTTGCGTAACTTACCCTTAGCACGGACGCGGTGAATCTCGCCTTCCCACACCGTAGCGATTCCGGCAGAATCGTAGCCCCGATACTCCAGCTTTTCTAAACCCGCCAGCAAAATTCCGGTTGCCGCTTGAGTACCGATGTAGCCTACAATTCCGCACATGTTTCACTCCTTCTATTCTTTGGATTTTATAAGTTAATCTATCGGGGTTAGTTTGAATCGACAAATAATTTCTCTATTCTATAATTGATGACTTATGCCATATGGATGTCGCTTCTGCACGAATTAAGTAGTAACAACTGGTTGACAGTTGACAGTCATCTGTTGTCAGTTATCAGTGGTAATGGGTAATTGGTAGTTGGTAATTGGTAGTTGGTGGTTTTTTCTCCCTTGTCTTCCTTGTCTCCCCCCTCTCCCTTGTCTTTCCCCTCTGCTCGTGCGCTCCCTGCTCCCTCATCAAAAAAAGAGGGTGGCTTGTGTTCTCCCCCCTCCCGAAAGCAGCTGGATTGTTACACGCAGCTAAAAAAGGCAATCGTCTAATGGTACTAGCTATCAAAATCTTGTTTTTTTATTTCTAGCTTCTAGAGAATTTAAATCAAACTCTAGTAAGCTAGACCCATGCTGCGAGTGGTTTCCGCACCGAGATATACGCGAATGCTTAAAAAGTCGGTGGGACAAGCTGTTTCACAGCGCTTGCAGCCTACACAGTCTTCCGTGCGGGGAGAGGAAGCGATTTGAGCGGCTTTGCAGCCATCCCAAGGAACCATCTCTAGCACGTCTGTCGGGCAAGCCCGCACGCACTGAGTGCAGCCGATACAGGTATCGTAGATTTTAACGGTATGAGACATGGAAATTAAGACTCCAACGAGCGTTTTATGTTGGCATAGACTCATAATCAAGGCTTAGTTTACCGTAGAGTCCGAATCCACTTCAGTAAAAGGCTACATAACTTTAAATTCTGTAATAGTAGGGAGCAGGGAGTAGGGACAAGGGGACAAGGGGGACAAGGGGGA
>NZ_PYCI01000071.1:0-32113 GCF_003015105.1 Chroococcidiopsis sp. CCALA 051
GTTTAGATATTGCCCGTTTGCTACTCCAAAAAAATCCTCAGCAGCCGCGATTGCAGTTACTTCTGGCGCAATATGACTACCAGAAGCCGGAGATCGTCCCTGTTTTAGATCGCTTAGTCAGTCAGTCGGCGGCGCAACTCAAACCCCAACATTGGCAAACAGTCGCCCAAGCTTACTGGGAGAATCGGGAATATGGTAAAGCTGCTGTCGCCTACGCTAAATCGCCTCGTACCCCCCGCAACGTTTATCGCTGGGGCAGAGGATTGCAATTGAGTACCAAACAAACAGAAGCTATTTCTGTTTACAAACAACTAGTAGCTGCTTATCCCAACGCAGAAGAATCTGGAATGGCGCTGATGCGATTGGCGCGGATATCCAAACCGAAAGAAGCTATTTCATATTTAGATTGGATTGTCAATCGTTTTCCCAAACAAGCAGGGGAAGCATTGGTAACAAAAGCAAATTTACTCGACAATCTGAATAGTAAGCAATCTGCTGCCAAAGTCCGACAATTATTATTAGATAAATATGGCGATTCAGATGCCGCAGCGGAATATCGCTGGCAAGTCGCACAAGAAAAAGCTGCAAAAAAAGATTATCAAGCCGCAACGAGATGGGCAGAAGCTATTCCTCAGCGCAATTCCGAACATATTCTCGCACCTAGATCGGCTTTTTGGATCGGGAAATGGGCAGAGAAATTAGGCAAAAATGAGGATGCTAAAACTGCTTTTGAATATGTTTTGAGTAAGTTTCCCCAGTCTTATTATGCGTGGCGATCGGCTACACTTTTGGGTTTAGATGTTGGTGATTTTACAACTGTACGTCAGATAAACCCCGATTTTTCATTGCCTCAACGTGTCCTTCCGCTTGCTGGTTCTCCTGCTTTAAAAGAGCTTTATCAATTAGGGCAAGATGCTGATGCTATAGCTTTATGGCAGGTAGAATACAGCAATCCAGAAAAACCAACTGTAGCCGAACAATTTACCGATGGTTTAATGTATTTGGCGAAGGGAGAAAACTTAATTGGTATTAATGAAATTTCCACTTTAGAAGACAGAGATATTCCCTTAGAAAAAGCAGAATATCAAAATTTGAGTAAACAGCTAGGCTATTGGCAAGCACGTTATCCTTTTCCTTACTTACCATTAATTCAAACTTGGGCGCAACAACATCAGCTCAATCCGCTTTTAGTCACGGCTTTAATTCGTCAAGAATCACGTTTTGAACCGACAATTCGTTCTGTAGCTGGAGCAGTAGGATTAATGCAAGTAATGCCTGGTACAGCTCAATACATAGCAGAAAAAATTAATGTATCTGAGTACAATTTAGAAAATCCCCAGGATAATATCCAACTAGGAACCTGGTATATGGATTACACCCACAATCGGTTTGATAATTATTCATTGTTGGCGATCGCGAGTTACAATGCTGGTTGGAGCAACGTAGAAAAATGGCTGAAGCGTTTCAATACTCAAGATCCTGATGAATTTGTCGAATCAATTCCTTTTGGCGAAACTCAAGGATACGTGCGTCAAGTATTTGGGAATTATTGGAATTATCTGCGATTATACAACCCACAAGTTTCTCGATTAGTTGCTAAATATTCTGACGTGCATCCGTCGATGTCAATTGATGTAGCAAGTAATTAGATCCTCCTAAATCCTCCTTAAAAAAGAGGACTTACCGAGCTTAAATCTTAAATTTAACTTTTCAAAATATTTGATAATAGATGTAAATGTTTACGCAATTTAGCAAAACATTAACCTTATCTATTATACGCCAATTGCGATCGCACACCAGAAAGTAATCTGGTGAAATTACTGTTGTAGTGAAAATAGGTTCAACGATAAATTTGCTCTAAGCGATCGCTTAACCTCAGAAGATATTGAAATTAATTCAGATGGACGGGTTTTTCTAAGAGCAAAATCTAAAAACGGACAACCGAGAATTTATACGATTACTTATACCGCTAGAGACAGTGCTGGCAACTTAACTCAAACTAGTGCAGAAGTCAAGGTTTCACCAGAAGCTAAATAAAGCTACACTTTTGCTGTTTCTCGATTGGAATTAGCGCTAAATTCAGAAATTACATAAGGACTAAATAATTCTCGCTCCTCCGTTTGCAATCGACGCGGACGCTTAGTTTCTCGATCGATGAATAGTCCTTTTTGCTGTGCTTCTGCTACCAACGTATTATCACCATTAAAAAAGCGAAAATCTAGTATGGCAGATGCAGCTCTGAGTTCGGAAAGCCATAACTCTAAGCGCACGCGATCGCCCAAATAAAGAGGATTTTTGTAATTAATATTTGTCTGAACTAATATAGGCACAAAACCGCGTTCTGCGATCGCGTGAATTGGCATTCCTACCGCTTCTAACAACTTAGTCCTTCCGATTTCCATCCACTGCTGATAAACAGAATTATTCACATGACCGACAAAATCGATCTGATAGGTATAAATCTCTAAATCTAAACAAATCTTCTTCATTTTCTTATACTTCACGCCTATTCTACGAAAAACACTTTGCGCCTCTGCACGGACACTTTCCTCAACGGGGGGAACCCCCGCACGGAAGTGTCCTTGTCTTTGCGCGACCAAACTTTACTTAAGTCACCAGATAGTGACAAGGTATCATAGTCACCAGTCAGTGACAATAGTACGATGTTTCGATGACGCGGGATAAAGAGGAGACAAAAGCTAGAATTCTAGCAGCAGTGGGCAAATTACTATCAGCATCAGGGTTTAGACAATTAGGCATCAATGCGATCGCCCGCGAAGCACAAGTCGATAAAGTGTTAATTTACCGATATTTTGGCAGCTTGCCAGAGCTACTGCGGGCATTTGGTAAAGAAGGAGATTATTGGATTAATGCCGAAGAACTGATCGATAATGGCGTAGCAGCAGATTCTTGGGACGAAGAAATGGTAAGAATGCTATTGCAACTGTCACAAGACTTACAAGAGCGTCCAATTACGCAAGAAATCTTACGTTGGGAGCTGTTAGAAGGAAACGAGTTAACGGAAGAACTAGCACAAATCAGAGAACAAACAGCGATCGCCTGCTTGGATTATTTAAGGCAAAACTACCCTACATCCCAAAATCGCGATCTTCCAGCGATCGGCGCAGTTTTAATTGCGGGAATCGTCTATTTAACATTGCGATCGCGCACATACCCATCATTTCTGGGTATAGATCTAACCTCACCTACAGGCTGGCAACGAATTGAAGCAGCAATTAGAGCGATGGTTCAAATCAAGAATGAGGGATGACAAGTTAAGTTAAAAATCAAAATCTCACTACTCCCTACTCCCTACTCCCTGCTCCCTTCATTACAGATACAATATTCATCAGATATGGAAATGGCTTGAGTAATGACACCACCCTCTGAAGTTGACACTGCATCTCAGGCAGATGTAAATAATGACATCGAGCCAGCGGTTCAAGAGCAAGATTCTTATCTGAACGAACTGCCTGACGAAGTGGAAATGTCCCTGTTCGAGCATCTAGAGGAGTTGCGACAGCGGATTTTCTATGCCCTAATTGCTGTAGTCGTAGGGGTTATTGGCTGTTTCATAGCCGTCAAACCGATTGTTAGATTATTAGAAGTGCCAGCACAGGGAGTTAAGTTTCTACAACTGGCTCCAGGCGAATACTTTTTTGTTTCAATCAAAGTTGCAGGCTACAGCGGTTTACTGGTAGCCAGTCCATTCATCCTCTACCAGATCGTCCAGTTTGTTTTACCAGGATTGACACGCCGCGAACGCCGCTTAATTGCACCAATTGTTTTAGGTTCTACCGTGCTGTTTGGAGCCGGATTAGCCTTTGCTTACCTGGTACTGATTCCAGCTGCATTAAATTTCTTTATCAGCTACGGAGCAGATGTAGTAGAACAACTATGGTCGATCGATCGCTACTTTGAATTTGTCTTGCTGTTCATGTTCAGCATCGGTTTAGCGTTTCAGATTCCCATTATCCAAGCCTTACTCGGTATATTGGGTATTGTATCTTCTGCCAAAATGCTGTCGGGATGGCGCTTTGTCTTGCTAGGTGCGGTCGTGTTAGGTGCAGTATTAACACCCTCTACCGATCCGATAACTCAATCTCTGCTCGCGGGTGCGGTGCTGGCGCTCTACTTTGGTGGTATTGGTATAGTTAAAGTTTTGGGCAAATAAGATTTTTGATTTTTAGCCCTTTCCTTTCAAGGTAGCAGCGATCGCCACGACTCCAAAAACTTGAATCCCCTCTTGACGCAAAGTCTGAGCGGCTGAGCGAGCTGTTGCGCCAGTTGTATAGATATCGTCTAAGATCAAAACTGGACGTACAGGGCGACGGTGACGAAAATCCGACCCGAGGTGAAAGGCTCCAACTAAATTTTGCTCTCGCTCGTTTGCAGGTAATTCAAACTGGCGTACAGTTTGGCGCGCGCGCTCCAATCCCTGCGATCGCAATTTTAGCCCCGTCATCTGACAAAAACTCCGCGCTAATAACTCCGCTTGGTTGAAACCGCGATCCCTTAACTTGGTTGCGTGCAGTGGAATTGGAATGACAATTGGCTGGCTTGAAGTCGATGGGAGATTTAACCAAGCATCAGCCAGCCAGAACCCTAACGGTTGAGCGATTTGAGATTTTTTCTCGTACTTTAGAGCCGCGATCGCCCGTTTGAGCGCTCCTCCATAGATTCCCCAAGCAAATACTGGGATTTCTGTTGTAGAACGGACATGGCGATTGCTCAGTTGACAGTGCTGTAGTTGTCTCGTGCAATCAACACAGAATACCTTCCCAGTCGGACGCTGACATAAAGGGCAATTTGACTTGAGAAATATGCTAATTACATCAGTCCACATGAGGGAGCAGGGAGTAGGGAGCGCTTCGGTGCAGGGAACGGAGGAGCAGAGGAGCAGAGGAGCAGAGGAGCAGAGGAGCAATTCTGGTTCCACTAGTCACCAGCTACTAGTCACTGATAACTGACAACTGTTCGCTGTTGCAACAAACGATGCAGGTATTGCAAAATGCCGATCGTGAATACTGTACTCGCAGCTAAAAACAACCAATATCTATCTGCCATCTGAGGCGATCGATCTAATACCCAAGTTCCTAAAGGAGGACCGATGATGTACCCGAGCGAACCACAGAGGGAGTTGATCGCGAAATAAACGCTGCGTTGTGAGGGGGGAGCTAAGCTGTTGACGATCGATACCGCAGCAGGAGTTAGGGATACAGCAGCGATCGCAAAAATTTCTGTTGCTAAGATCGCCCAGCCAAGGCGAACCGATGGCGCTATACCTGTTACCCAAATGACAACAAAACCTAATGCCCACATTAAGGTAGAAAAGATCATTGCATGAGGGGGACTCCAGCGCTTCAAAGCACGGGTAATTGGCAATTGACAGACAATCGCTAAAAGTACGTGCCAGCCAAACAGGATGCTAATTGTGGTGACTGAAAATCCTTGCTCGATTGTACTACCTGCAACGGCGAAGTTTTTCCAGTATAGAGGTAGCACGGCTTGAAACTGCGAGGCATATACAACCGCCATCGTGTTAGCGATCGCGTAGACCAAAAGACAGCGATCGCTCAATGCTGCTGACCAATTGCCTTTAATTCGAGAGCTTGATTTCTGCGGTTGGTAAGTTTCTGTAACTTTTGTATAGACCAGCATGAAGAAAACAACAAATCCTACAGCGTTGCACAAAAACAACGCTCTATATGCGCCTGTTAAACCGACTATTTCCCCACCTAGAAGAATTCCTACACCTAAGCCTACATAGTCCATGACTCGCATCACGGCAAAAGTATCTTGGCATTGTGAGGGAGAAATTAAATCGGTGATGACAGTATCAATAGTGGGCCAGTACAAACCCTGTCCAAACCCCAACAGTAAGTTCCCGATAACTAAGAGTGCAAAGCTATTGGTTGCGGCTAAGATGGCTGCGGCGATCGCGCTTAACGTGGCGGAAAGTAATAGAGTTCGACGGCGACCGCATACGGACGAGTCGCATAAAGAACTTGCCACCAACCGACCCAATATGCCTGCAACTGATGCACCTCCTAAAGCTAAACCAACACTAGTGGCAGAAAATCCTAACTGATTGACAAAAAATATGGTTGTATAAAATAAGGTAAAACCGATACCTAGTTGGGAAATACAACGACCAATTCCCAGTATCCAAACTTGTGAATTAAGCTGTGGCAACCAGGAAGTAAATTGATACTTAATTATAAACTTCATATCTGACGAAAAACAGCAAAGCTGCGGACAGGTAAACAAATACCTACCGATCTAGGCATGAAAAATTTTTGCATTTGTCTTTCACAAATACATCAATCGGCTGCGATCGCAGCCTCTTCAAGACTTAACTGGAAGGCAATTAATTTTATTCTTCCAAATTAACTTTTGCCTTGCGTATTTCCCCTGATTGTAATTATCTGTTATCCGTTATCAGTGGTAATAGGTAATTGGTAATTGGTAGTTACTCCCTCTACTCCTCTGCTCCCCTGCTCCCTGCTCCCCTGCTCCCTGCTCCCAGCTCCTCTGCTCCTCTACTCATTGGTTGCGGATAACTGGTCACTGGTCACTGGTCACTGATAACTGCTCCCTGCTCCCTAATAAGCGGCGTAAATACTGTAAAATTCCCACGACGATCGCCACGCTAAGGGCTGAACCCAACCAAAAACTATCTGCGATCGCGTTTGACTGGTCTAATGCCCAACCACCCAAGGGCGGTCCGATGAAATACCCGCCTGCCCAGCATAGAGAGTTGATGGAAAAGTAGATACCAATTTGAGCTGGAGGTGCGAGGTCGGTAATCAATGCGGATGCAGAGGGAGTGTAAGCAACAGTGGCGATCGCCAGTAGACTTAAAGCTAAAATTGCCCAAGTGATTTGACCACTAGCAACTGTTCCTGTTATCCAAATACAGAAAAAGCCTAAAGTCCACATCAAGGCAGAGATTGTTAAAGCTTGAGGATGAGTAAAACGTTTTAAAGCGCGTGCCACAGGTAACTGAGTCACGATCGCCATAGCCATATGCCAGCCGAATAAAATGCTGATTGTAGTTTCAGTAAATCCTTGACCTCCACTGCTAACTGGAACAAAATTTTTCAGATAAAGGGGTAGGGTGCTGTGTAGCTGGGCGATGTAAGTTGTAAAAATAATATTGACGATCGCAAACACTAATAAGCTGCGATCGCTCAAGGCTATTTGCCAACTCCCAGGCGCAAACGCTCCAGTTTGATTCTCCTGCGGTCGAGTTTCGGCGATCGCAAAATAGACGACGGCTAAGAAAATTAGAAACGATAACCCATCTAAAATAAATAGCGCTCGATAAGCTCCTGTCGTCCCAATCAAAACGCCACCAAATACAATTCCCATCCCTAGACCGAGATTGTCGGCTAAGCGAGTCACGGCGTAAGCTTCGCGGCGTTGGTCGGTGGATGTTACATCGGCAACAACAGCTTCAGTTGCGGGCCAATACAAACCTTGTCCCAGTCCCAGGAGTAAGTTGCCGATAACTAAAGTGGTGAAATCTGGAGTAATGGCGAGGACAAAACAGGCGATCGCCGCGATCGCTGCTGATAGTAAGAGAGTGCGACGACGACCCCAAAACTGTGAATCTGAAAATGCTCCCCCCAAAATTCGTCCCACAACTCCAGAAATAGAAGCACTACCCAACGCCCAACCGACAGCAGTGGCAGATAAGCCGACTTGGTTGACGAAAAAAATTGGCGCGTAAAACAGGGTAAACCCCGTACCTACATTTGATAGGAAGCGACCGCTTGCCAAAATCCAAACTTGAGAGTTCAGCGACGGCAACAGAGACGAAAAGTTATTTTTCTGAAAAAAATTCATTGAAGCTTTAAGTATTGATACGTCATATGAAAGTAAATTTTGTAACAGATTGGGAACTATAAATACAGAAAATTCATAGTTGTCTACTCGCAGCACCAATTCAAGTTACTTACTATTAGTGTCATATCTATGCAGAGACTTTTTGTATTACTAGGAGTAGTAATTGTATTTGCACTCATATTCGGATTCATGTTTGCTTATTACCGTTCTCAACAATCTCGCCGCCGACTCAGGTGGGTGCAGCCAAGAAAGCATGGCAAAAGCAAAACCACCCCATTTTCATCGCCTCGTCGCCAAAAACCATATGATAGCGAAGGAAGTGGAGATAGCGATAGTGCCATTAGGATAGAACAGGTTTCCCGCCCGCTACAAAAAAAACTCTTGCTACTGTTACATGGCGACCGCCAAGCCGCAAACAGACTCCTTAGTGCAGCGAAAGACCGGAATCCTGGTAGAACTATTCAGTGGTATGCCGAGAAAGTCCTATTCGATTTGCAACGCGATTATGGCAAATATTAACTAAATTAAAAGTCAAAAGCTAAAAGTTAAAAGTTAAAAATGAAGATTTAAGAGTTATTTATTCTCCTCTGCTTCCTTGTCTCCCTTGTCCCCCTTGTCTCCCTTGTTCCTTCTATTTTCTCCTCTCAGTCTTTTACGCTAATCTTCGTCGTCTAATTCTTCAACCTTTTCCGCTGGTCTATAGTCAGAGCATTTCAGTGCTTCTTCTGTTAAAACGGCACAAGGATTGACAGCACACTTGAGATAAGGATTGTTGGTAAAATATTGACAGTTTCGACAGGGTACTTTTTGAAAGCGCTTGATTGTAAACAAGAGTTCATCTCGCGCCGCAACTCCAATTTTAGATAGCATTAAAAACAAAATTGTCCAGCCCATAATAAAGCCAATCGGACCTAAAAGCATGAGCAGATCGGAAGTATTAAACTGAGGTGATTTTGTTTCATTTGCAGTTTGTTCGCTCAGCTTTACTTCCCGTACAATTTGTGTTTGCGCTACGTGCTGTTTTAAAAAGTCAGCCTTATTATCCATATTTCTTCCCTCGATCGGCATTCAAAAATACTGTCTTCTTTAGTAGCAAGACCACGGATACTATATTTACAGGTATAGCGAATAATAGAGTTCAGTATCTCTACTGAGAGTTTTGCTTGTCTATTTGTCCGATCTATCTAAAGAAGTATATTTTCGGAGGTAGGGCAATTCTTTTGATTCTTAATTGATGGTTCTTGCTTTTTGCTTGTCAACTAATTTTATGACGCTAGCAAATTATTTATTTTGGCGATCGCCAGATCTTATTAACTGGACTGCATTAATTTTTACTCAATATATCCAGCAAATACAAATATATAGTTGTGTTTGTGCGATCGACGGTAACAAAAAATACTTACCTAACTAACTAAAGATAGCTCATCTTCTATGTTACAAAAGCTCGACAATATCGACAACATCAAGATTAATTAAATCGTTTAACTTAAATTAAACAAATTATATTTTTGTAAATTCTAACAAGGTTTTTGTATAGCGATCGCATCCAATCTGCTAATAACTTGTGCTGCGCGTGGCGGTTAATGCTACTCTACGAAAAAGTAACTCGACGCTATACCGTGTCAGCTATGTCAAGCTTCAAGTTTGTTGATAGCAAGCGATAGAAGCAACTCACGATAAGTACAAATACAGATGGGAGTAGGAAATTAGCAACTTTTCTCCTATTTCTGACAGGCTTGTGTAAAAATCGCATGACGATCGATGATACGCTAAAGAATTGCAGAAAGATTACAAGGCGCAAGAATGGTTGTTGCAACCCAGGTTCCCCACTTGCTACGGGCTGCTCGTGGAGAAGAAGTAGACCGCCCGCCAGTATGGATGATGCGGCAGGCAGGTCGCTATATGAAGGCGTATCGAGATTTACGCGAGAAGTACCCATCATTTCGGGAGCGTTCTGAAATTCCCGAAGTAGCGATTGAGGTTTCTTTGCAACCCTGGAGAGCTTTTCAACCAGATGGCGTAATTTTATTTTCCGATATTGTCACGCCGTTGCCTGGTTTGGGAATTGATATGGACATTGCGGAAGGCAAGGGACCAATCATTCACTCGCCGATTCGGACTCAAGCGCAAATTGAATCTTTGCGCCAGTTAGAACCAGCAGAATCCTTACCTTTTATTAAAGAAATATTACAGGCACTTCGAGCCGAAGTCGGGAATAAAGCTACAGTTTTAGGCTTTGTCGGTGCGCCGTGGACGCTTGCAGCCTATGCAGTTGAAGGAAAAGGTTCTAAGACCTATTCCATTATTAAGGGAATGGCATTTTCTAACCCGACAGTATTGCACCAGCTACTAGAAAAACTAGCAGATGCGATCGCCATTTACGTTCGCTACCAAATTGACTGCGGCGCTCAAGTCGTACAAATGTTCGATTCTTGGGCGGGTCAACTTTCACCTCAAGATTACGAAACTTTCGCTTTACCCTATCAACAGCGAGTATTTCAACAAGTTAAACAAACTCATCCCGATACACCCCTAATTCTTTTGGTAGCTGAAAGTGCAGGTTTATTAGAAAGAATGGCGCGCAGTGGTGCAGACCTAATCAGCGTAGACTGGACTGTAGACATGACAGACGCACGGGCGAGACTGGGGAATCAAATTGGCGTGCAAGGAAATCTCGATCCTGGGGTGTTATTTGGTTCTCATGAATTTATTCGCGATCGCATTTACGATACGGTGAAGAAAGCAGGTACAAGGGGACATATCCTGAATTTGGGACATGGAGTACTTCCTGAAACTCCAGAAGATAATGTTAGGTTCTTCTTTGAAACTGCTAAACAGATTAGATATTAGTGGCTAGTGGCTAGTGACTGGTGGATAGAGTTTTGCTTTTAAAGATTTTTGCAAACCTCTAACCATCCTACCTATCTCAGAAGTTCTAGATAAAAGAATTTGTAAATCTTGTTCGCTTACATATGACAACCGTTGCGCCAAAATTAATTGAGTTTCCAGTTCTGCTAAAGAACCAAGTGTAATTGATAAAAAGTGTAAAAACTCTTTGGTTGAATCTCTTGCTGCACCTTCTGCAATATTAGAAGTAACAGATACAACTGCACGTTGTATCTGAGATGACAAACCATATGTTTCTTGTTTCGGAAAAGCTTGAGTCAACTGATAAACTAGAACAGCTAAATCTATCCCAAATTGCCAAACTTTGAGATCTTGATAACTATGAAGGTTCATTTCAGTATAGTAAAAAATATATGTATAATTTAACACACTTTAGGTCAAGCCACCAGCCACTAGCCACCAGCCACTAACTATGAGAATTTTAGTCACTGGCGCTAGCGGTTGTATCGGTCACTATATTTCTGAAATTTTAATTCAAGAAACTGACTACGAACTATATTTACTAGTTAGAAATCCTCAGAAACTACAAGTAGATATTACTCGCCCTGGTGTAAAAGTATTACAGGGCGATTTAGCTAATATCGAACAGTTTGCTGATTTACTGAAAACAATTGATATTGCTGTATTAGTAGCTACTGTTTGGGGTGGCGAAGATACTTTTGAAATTAACGTTAATAAAACAATTCAACTATTAAATTTACTCGATCCAGAAAAATGCCAGCGAGTCATTTACTTTTCTACAGCTAGCGTTTTGGATCGTCAAAATAACTTGTTAAAAGAAGCAGGAACACTTGGCATAGATTATATTCGTTCTAAATATGAAACTTTAAGTAGATTACCAGAATTAGCGATCGCCCCTAAAATTACCGTTCTATTTCCCACTTTAGTCCTGGGAGGCGATGCCCAGAAACCATACTCCCACCTATCTGCTGGCTTACCCGATGTTGCCAAGTGGATTAACATCGCCCGTTTCTTCAAAACAGAAGGCAGCTTCCATTTTATTCACGGACGAGATGTTGCTCAAGTCGTGAAATATTTGATTAAAGGGAGCAGGGAGCAGGGAGCAGGGAGTAGGGAAGAAGGACAAAGGGAAAAGGAGGGATCTACCAATTACCAATTACCAATTACCAATTACCAATTACCAACTCACTACGTTTTAGGACAAGAGCTATTAACCGCTAACCAGCTAATAGAAGAAATTTGTAGATATTTCAATAAAAAGATTTATTTTCGTATTCCTCTCTATTTATCTATAGCTAATTTATTTATAGTTTTATTCCGTATTCAGATGGCAGATTGGGATAGATTTTGCTTGCAATATCGCTATTTTACTTACAAGAACGTTGTCAATCCCAGCAGCTTTGGCTTACCTAATTATTGTCCTACCTTCAGCGATGCTTTAAAAATTCATGGGATTCCTCGTAGAAAACTGGATACTTAGAGAAAGACTTTTAGTAATCTTCTTTGCTTGTGCCTGTGCGCGCAACAAAATCATACCTTTGCCCTCAACTTAGTATTGAGCGATACAAAAAGATTATTTCCCTGATTTTCTTCGATCGCATCGAAAATTATATAAAGCTTTATTCCCGTGTAAAAATAATTTTGACTTTTAGATTTTGACTTTTGACCTTACTAAAATTCAATACTATTTCTCAATGAAATCTATTTTTAAAACTTATTTGTATGTTGCTAAAAAGCAACGTTGCTATTAGGAAAAATTGGAAAATTAAAGAAATATAAATTCGTTTTGTTAGCCCATTACTTGATGATACAAGGAATGATAAGAGTGTCATTCCTCTAGCTCTAGAAGTAGAATCCATACAGTCAATAAATAGGAATCATATTAGCGACTTATTTCCCATAAAGAATGACATCAATAGTCTTTTTCTGAAGGGATGAACAACCAATGCAGCTAACAAATAAGATTCGGTTCAGAAAATTACAGCTAACAAATAGGATTCATTTCAGAAACTTACGTGGTGATATTTTTGGTGGAGTCACCAATGCAATTGTTTCATTACCAATAGCTTTGGCGTTCGGGGTTGCATCTGGTTTGGGACCAGTTGCAGGGCTTTATGGCTCAATTTGTGTTGGCTTTTTTGCTTCTCTGTTTGGTGGCACACCCACACAAATTTCCGAACCAACTGGACCGACAACCGTATTTATGACGGCAATTATTAGCGCAATGATTGCTAGGAATCCTGAGAATGGTATGGCAATGGCATTTACGGTAGTGATGCTATCGGGAGTTTTTCAAATTCTCTTTGGTGTCTTCCGTTTGGGTAAATATATTATTCTCATGCCCTACAGCGTTGTTTCAGGTTTTATGTCTGGAATTGGTGCAATTCTAATTATTTTGCAAATTCCGCCATTTCTAGGACATGAAGCTCCTAAAGGGGGTTTGATAGGAACGTTACAAAATCTACCCCAGATGCTATCAAACCTCAACCCTGCCGAAACTGGTCTAGCAGCTCTGACAATGGTAGTTATTTTTTTCTTGCCACATAGAATCAAGCACTTGATACCACCACAACTAGCAGCACTAGTTATCGGCACATTTATTTCCTTCACCTTGCTGCAAGATATGGATTTGAGACGGATTGGCGAGATTCCATCGGGACTACCGACCCTATATTTACCTACTTTTACTCCAGCTCAAACCGTACAGATGTTCGTTGATGCAGCCATGCTAGGTATGTTGGGTTCTATTGACGCGCTGCTCACTTCAGTTATTGCTGACAGTATGACCCGTACCCAGACTCAGGAAGACCGGGAGTTAGTCGGTCAGGGAGTAGGAAATCTGGTTGCTGGTTTGTGCGGTGGACTGCCTGGTTCTGGTGCGACGATGGGAACGGTAATTAACGTTCAAGTTGGGGCAAGAACTGCTTTGGCTGGTTTGATCCGTGCGGTGCTGATGTTGGTCGTAGTGT
The DNA here is from genome assembly GCF_003015105.1 of Chroococcidiopsis sp. CCALA 051. NCBI lineage: Bacteria > Bacillati > Cyanobacteriota > Cyanophyceae > Chroococcidiopsidales > Chroococcidiopsidaceae > Chroococcidiopsis > Chroococcidiopsis sp. CCALA 051. The sequence continues at coordinate 13,689 of NZ_PYCI01000071.1, forward strand.
TATGGCTGGCTGACTTGGCAGAAAACATTCCAATGGCAGTCTTAGCTGGAATTGCCTTTGCCGTGGGAATTGAAATGCTCGATTGGAATTTCTTGAAACGAGCGCATAAGGTTTCTTGGAAATCAACCTTAATCATGTATGGCGTACTGCTGATGACAGTTTTCCTCGATCTGATGGTTGCGGCTGGGGTAGGAATGTTTATTGCTAACTTGCTGACAATTGAGCAATTGAGCCATTTACAAGCTCAAAGAATCAAAGCAGTTTGTGGTGCAGATGATTCCGTCCCGCTCAATTTAGAAGAGAAAGAGTTGCTCAATTTAGCTGATGGGCGAGTTTCTTTGTTTTACATGGGGGGACCAATGCTGTTTGGAGTGGCAAAAACGATCGCCCGCGAACATTTATCTATCAAGCGTTGCGATACCTTAGTGATGGATCTGAGCGATGTTCCTTATCTAGATGAAACTGCGGCACTGGTAATCGAAGCTGCCATTAAAGATTCTCAGGCAAAAGGTTCTCAAGTATTTATCGTGGGGGCAGTTGGTAAAGTCAAGCATCTTTTAGAGAGTCTTGGCATTCTCAATTTAGTACCATACGATAACCTATTTCTGGATCGAACTGATGCCCTGAAACAAGCAGTTGTAGTAGATGTAGCTGAAATCGGTTTAGATGTAGCTGAAATCGGTTTGCGGACTGGTTGAGTTTGGGAGTTCTATTGTCAAGTTTCCTAATGGATTTCACCTTGTTACACTGGCAGAGTAAACCCGATAGAATCCTCTTGAAGACTTTTGCAGAGTCTTAAATCTCTATTTCAGTCATCTATCCACAGTGCGATTTTGGCTCTGTTTGCCCTAGCTCTGATTTGGGGTTATAACTGGGTACAAATGAAAGTAGCAGTGGAATATTCACCACCGTTTACATTCGCAACTTTGCGGATAGTTCTCGGAGCCTTGAGTTTATTTCTCGTGATGGCGTGGTTGAAAAAACCGTTGTTACCTCAAGCAGTTGGGGGTACTTTTCTGCTGGGGTTGTTGCAGACAAGTGGATTGTATGGGTTAGCAACTTGGGCTTTAGTTAGTGGTGGAGCCGGAAAAACGGCAGTTTTGGTTTACACAATGCCTTTCTGGACGCTAATTTTAGCTCGATCGCTGTTAAAAGAGCGAGTCAGAACAATACAATGGATTGCGATCGCCCTTAGTTTTGCTGGTTTGCTACTGATTTTAGAACCTCAGCAGCTTGATGGGACGGTTTTTAGTAAGGTATTAGCCATTCTTGCGGGGATATGCTGGGCTGGTGGGGTCATTGTCGCCAAGAAATTGCAACAACAACATAATTTAGATCTGTTATCGCTGACAGCTTGGCAAACTCTTTTCGGTGCTGTGCCGCTACTGTTTGTCGTTCTCTTCATTCCCTCTGAACCGATTGTTTGGTCTAACGAGTTTGTCGTAGCGTTGATTTACAACGTTATCCCAGGTACGGCGATCGCAATGTTGCTTTGGCTGTATATATTAAATCATCTATCTGCAAGTACGGCAGGATTGGGTATGTTAATGAATCCTGTAGTGGGAGTATTAACGGCTTGGCTGCAACTGGGAGAACGACCAGGACTTACGGAATCTGTAGGTATGTTACTGATTGTTTCTGCTTTGGCTTTCAATGTTAACTCTCTGCAAAAAACGAAGTCAACCAACTGATTTCACCATTTCTGTACGGGCGGGTTTAACCGCAAAACTATTTATTCTAGTATAGGGATCTTCAAAAACCCGCCCCTACGAGGACTGACTTCACCATGACTATTCCCAGTACCCTTGCACCTGGCAACCTGCGGCGAGTCCACCACATCGCCTTAAATGTCAAAGACATGCAAGCATCGCGCCACTTTTACTGTCATATTCTGGGATTGCACGAACTGACAGGCGATGAAATCCCCTCTACTTTGATAGACTTGGTAGCGCAAGGCAAAGTCGCTAACTTTGTCACTCCAGATGGAACGGTTTTAGATTTGTTCTGGGAACCGGAGTTAACACCACCAGATCCCGATCCCGAACGGAGTTTTACTCGTGCCTATCATCTTGCCTTCGATATCGATCCGCAATTGTTCGATCGCGCCGTGGAAGTATTGAAAGATAATCAAATTGCGATCGCCCACGGTCCTGTCAGTCGCCCTACAGGTAGAGGCGTTTACTGCTACGATCCAGATGGATTTATGGTAGAAATCCGGTGCGATCCAGTATGAGCAAAAAAAACCTGAATCTGACAATTCAGACTCAGGTAGTCCTACACTTCACAACTCAGGAAAATACAACAGACACGAAAATCTCAGAAACAAAAATCTAATTTTCAGCTCTAAGCGGCATGAGTATGCATTTTTGTTTCCACAGGCAACCACTTGGAAGATAGATCTTCCATAATACCTTTGCGGCTGAAACTTTTGCTTCGATCTAAATGTACCACTAATGTTGGCAAATAAATGTCATCAATTATCTGATGTCCGTAACCGATGACAACACCAGTTAGATCTGCTTGCTTGTGTTGCACGAAATCCCCAATCCTTAACATGGTATTTCTCCTTGTGCAGTTTGCTATCCAACGTTTACTATTGCTAAGCTGCGATCGCTCTACTCGTCTCAACCGTGGCTGAATTCAATGTGGTATACAAATGTCCTAATTCGATTGCTACACCTTGCCAGCTAAAATGATTTTCTACCCGTTGCCGACCTCGTTCCCCTAACTTTCTTGCCCAGCTAGAATCGGCTAAAATGCGATCGAGCGCTTGGGCAAACGCAACGTCATCTTTAGCAGGTGCGAGTAATCCCGTCTCTTCTGGAACTACGGTAAATTGCAAACCGCCGACATCGCTAGCAACCACGGGAATTCGGCTTGCCATCGCTTCAATTGCTACCAAACCAAAAGGTTCGTAGTGACTGGGGACGACACTAACATTGGCAGCGGCGTAGTAAACTGGCAAAATTCGATCGTCCAAGCGACCTGGAAAAACAGTTATCGTATCTAAACCTAACTCTCCAACAATTCCTTCAATGCGATCGCGTTCTCTGCCGTCACAGCGACCGGGTTGGCTGCCACCACCGATAATTAATTTCAAGTTAGTCCGACCTGCTGCGTGCAATCTTGCCACCGATCGCACTAAGGTTTCAATCCCTTTACGTTTGTCAAATCGACCGACATACAACACGACTTTTTCATTTGTTGCAATTCCTAACTGCTGCCGCGCTGCTTCGCGTTCGATTGACCCAAATCTGTCTATATCCGTACCGCAGGGGATAATATCAATTTGTCCTGTGGTTGAAACAAGCGATCGCATGTGTTCTTGTTCTTGAGGACTGGTAGCGACTATCCGTTCCGCTGTTTCCAAACAAGCTTTTTCTACTGCTAACCGTTTAGTTGCGATCGCTGGAATCTCGTCAATATTTCTGTACTTAACTGCACCCAACGAGTGATATGTATGTATCTGACTCAAAGGTTGCAGTTGCTTCAATCGCATTCCCACCCAAGCAGATAGCCAGTAGTTAGTGTGGACGAGCGAGTAACGAAATCCATGCTGTTGTTGAAAAGCTTGGAAAGCTTTGACGTACTCCGGTAAATAACTGAATAGTTCGTCCCGTCCGATAAATTCTGGCGCTCCCGCTGGTAACCGAATTGTGCGACAATTAGCATTGTGTTGCACGATCGCCGCTTGTTCTTTCCGGCTACGGCGAGTAAACATATCGACTTTCCATCCCTGCTGGGCAAGGGCAAGACCGACTTGGCGCACGTAAACGTTTTGACCTCCAGCCTCTTCTTGCCCAATCTCAATCGCTGGATCGCCATCAACAGAAATTAAAGCAATGCGATTCTGTTTTTCTAACATTGTTGGTTTACTTCTCCTTATGGCTAGCTTTCCTGCCTCTGGCTGCCATCAGGAATCAATTCCTTAGCACCAAGTACAGGTAAAACGTAGCAGGTTTAAACCAGCCAAGGACACTGAATGGGATCTAGAAATCTTCGATCTTTACAGTCTCCTCTCAATGCCGACGAAGTTAGCTGACGGGCTAGGACTGAGAGATGTCCCTCTCTGTTTATCTCAGAGATAAGCCCCAAAATTCGGTTCCTCCGCTCCAATTATGATTGGATTAGGCTGACTTATTTAATCTGGTTAACTACATCCTAAACCACGCTCCCTACGTTCTGTCAATAAAAGTTACAAACTATGAAGTAAACTCAGTCAGATTGTTAAGTATTGTATGTGAAACTTCTATTTGAGTTGTGAACTACTCGTGAAGGTTGTCATTCGTTCAAGTGCTGTTAGCGCGTCACAGTCAGATGAACAGTAATTTGACAATTGATTTACAACTGCTGGATCTCAGCCATCTGTAAGAAATACAAACATAGTACGGTATTCCTAGCAATCAATGCTAGTTTTGTTATTAGTAGACGGTTAACTGTAGAGATATGACATGTCGTATCCGCACTTAACCAATGACCAACGACAAATGACCAATGACCAATCATACTTGCTGCGGTCCTGGCTATGCATCTCCCCAAGCGGCGATGCAAGCAGAGAGAGAAAAGATATTATATGCGATCGCCCTTTATACGGGTACGGGAATTGAAGCACCAGATTATTTAGCGACGATTGATGTCGCTCCTGACTCTCCGACATATTCTCAGGTAATTCATCGCTTACCGATGCCTTATTTAGGCGATGAGTTACATCATTTTGGTTGGAATGCATGTAGTTCGTGTCACGGTGACGCGAGTAAATCTCGCCGCTTTACGATCGTACCTGGACAGCGATCGAGCCGGATTTATATTGTAGATACAAAAGAAACGCGATCGCCTCAAATTTATAAAGTCATCGAACCAGAAGAAATCAAAGCGAAAACAAATTTAACAGCCCCTCATACAGTCCATTGTCTAGCAGATGGTCATGTGATGATTTCGATGTTAGGTGATAGTCAAGGGAATGCACCTGGCGGCTTTTTGTTACTCGATGAAAACTTTGATATTGTCGGACGTTGGGAACAACAAGCCACGGCGATGAAGTTTAATTATGACTTTTGGTATCAGCCACGTCATAACATCATGATAAGTAGCGAATGGGGTGCACCCAAAACGTATTATCCAGGCTTTGACCTCAACGATGTCGCAGCCGGAAATTACGGTCAGCAATTGCATTTTTGGGACTGGAAAAAACACGAAATTATTCAAAGTTTTGACTTAGGTACAGAAGGTTTAATTCCTTTAGAAGTGCGTTTTCATCACAATCCAGATAGTACACACGGCTATGTGGGTGCAGCCTTAAGTAGTAATATTTGGCACTGGCATAAATCTAACGGAAAATGGGCAGTTGAGAAAGTTATTGATGTTCCATCCGTCGAGGTTCAAGGCTGGGAAATTCCCGTTCCCTCTTTAATTACCGATATTTTGCTGTCAATGGACGATCGCTATCTCTATTTTTCCAACTGGTTGCATGGAGATATTCGTCAGTATGACATTAGCAATCCTTCTCAGCCTAAATTGACTGGGCAAGTTTGGTGTGGTGGATTGTTAGGAAAAGGTGGCGAAGTCCAGGGGCATAAATTGCAAGGTGGTCCTCAAATGTTGCAATTAAGTTTGGATGGTAAGCGGTTGTATGTCACTAACTCTCTATTCAGTACTTGGGATAATCAATTTTATCCAGATTTGGCTAAACAGGGGTCTTACATGTTGCAAATTGATTGCGACACGGAAAAGGGAGGATTGAAAATTAATGAAAACTTTTACATAGATTTTGGTCGAGAACCAAACGGCGCAGCCCGCGCCCACGAAATGCGATATCCTGGTGGCGATTGTACTTCAGATATTTGGATTTAGAGTTAAGAGAATCATAGGGGCAGGTTTTTTGGTCGAATGAAAACCTATCAAATCGAACTGGTTAACAGAAATAATTTTACTCTTAACGTAGCAGCAGACAAATATATTTTGGATGCGGTAGAAGCGGCTGGATTAAAATTACCCGTAGGCTGTCGTTATGGGGCTTGTATTACTTGTGCTGCCAGGATTTTATCAGGTGAAGTAGAACAGACAAATGCGATCGCCCTCAAACCCCAGCAAGCCGCAAAAGGTTACGTTTTGTTATGCATTGCCACTCCCCGTTCTGATTGTAAGTTTGAAGTCGGCGTAGAATGTCAAAAAGAATTGTATGTAAACCCTTTTATCAGTTATCAGCGAACAGTTATCAGTTGACATTGGTAATCGGTAATTGGTAATTGGTAATCGATCGTTTGTTATTTGCATTTTCACTGCTCACTACTCACTACTCACTCCCTATGGCGCTTCTTAAACTAGAAGATGGTACAATCTACAACCAACTAGCTGATATCAGCCGCGAATTGGCTGCTCTTAATATTCAACTCAATTACTGGAGTGTAGGAGAAGATGCCCAATTACGGCAATTGCTAGCACAAGAAAGCTTAACTTCAGAGGAAAAAGAACGAGTCCTCGTGGCTTTAGATACCTATTTTGAGCAACTTCAACAGACCGATGGTTATCAATCTCGCGATTTAATTGCATTACATCCTGGGATTCCCAATTTAGATGAGATGCTAGCAAAGTTCGATCGCATTCACACTCACGCCGATGATGAAGTCAGGTATATTGTCGATGGTGAAGGGATATTCGGCTTTGTGCGTCCTGATGGTAGCCAAGTAGAACTCACAGTACAACCAGAAGAGTATATTAACGTCCCTGCCGGAACCGAGCATTGGTTTTATTTAACAACCGCACGACGAGTTAAAGCTGTACGATATTTTATCGATACAACAGGTTGGGTTCCTCAATACACGGGCAAAGAGATTCGGTTTCGTCAAAGCGCGAGCGCGTAATTCATTATATTTATTACCTCTGATTCATGCTTAATTATCAACCTTCAGTAACTAATAGCAAAACTACCGATCCGCGTTTTGAATTGATCGATGCTGCTCGTTATTTCTACCGTCAAGATTGGATGGTAGGAACGGCGGGAAATCTTTCTGCTCGTCTTCCTGATGATAGTTTTTGGATTACGGCAAGTGGGAAGGCAAAAGGAGAACTATCAACTAGCGATTTCGTGCGCGTTACCCTCACTGGTGAGATTTTAGAAAGAGCATCTGCTAATATTAAACCTTCGGCAGAAACGATAATTCATCAAGTAATTTATAGCTTGTTTCCAGCGGTTCGAGCTTGCTATCACGTCCACTCAATTGAAGCAAATTTAGTTTCTCATTTTACTGAGAAACTAAATTTGCTACTACCACCCCTGGAAATGGTTAAAGGCTTGGGTGTATGGGAAGAAAACCCCCAGGTGGCAATTCCCATATTTGAAAATCATTTAGAAGTTCCTCAAATTGCCGCAGAAATTAGCGATCGCTTCAGTACTCAATTACCTCAAGTCCCGGCTTTGTTAATCCGCAATCATGGCGTGACTGTCTGGGCAGATTCCCTCACCTCAGCGCGTAATTATGTTGAGTTGATAGAATACATTTTTCGATACATGGTAGCAGCGCGGCAAGCTGGAATTTTTTGAAAATGGGAGGTCACGGGAACAATAGAGCGATCTTTTCTTCATAACTTATAACCTGAGTCTACTTTATAGGAGAAAGTCAATGCTATTGTTCAATCGCTGGCAGTCAAAAACTGCTTTTTTAATGGCGATGGGAATGACCGCAACAGCGTTTGTACCGCTTTTGATTTCTACTCCAGCGATCGCCAATTCTCCCTCTTTTGAAATTGCACAACTCTTTCCTGACTCTCGCGACGATGAGTATCGCGGTTCTTCTGGTGGTGTTGTCCCCAGAGGAACGATAATTCCAGTAACTTACGACAGAGGCAAAAAAATTATTGTCTCTCCAGAAGAAACAGCGGACATAACATTGACTGTGGCTGAAGATGTCGAGTCTGAAAGCGGTAGAATCGCAATTCCCGCTGGTAGTCGGATTGAAGGCGAACTCAGACCAACCGATCGCGGGACTCAATTTGTCGCGCAAAATTTAATTCTAGAAGATCGCGATCGCGGTTATCCAATTGAAGCAACGTCGCGGGAGATTACCGACACGGAAATCATTGATGAAAAATCAAATCCCGATATCCTTAGAGGCGCGGTGATTGGGGCTGCTGCTGGTGCAGTTTTGGGTGAAATTTTTGGTGGGATCGATCTAGGTGAAGTCTTAGCTGGTGCGGGTGTAGGTGTATTGGGAGAAGTTTTACTGAGAGGTCGCAAGCAAAAAGAAGTTGAAGTTGTTGTCATCAGACCAGATACAGACTTAGATTTGAGATTAGAGGAAGATTTTGTTGCCTCGCGTTCTGGAAATGATGATTACCGCGATTCTGATTATCGTCGCAACAGGGACTCTGATTATCGCAGGCGTGAAGATAATTAAACTTGTTGCTGTACGTTTTGGCAAGGGTGGGTTTAGCAAGATCTCGGTGTGAAAATAGAGACTTTGGGTGAACCCACCCCTACAGATCGTCATATAACAAAACTTTGTGGAATACCAAAGATGTTTTGACTTGGCTGTAGCCGCATTTTTGGTAGAAATGATGAGCTGCTGAACGGACAATATTAGATCGAACTAATATACTTTGACATCTGCGTATCTTTGCCCAGCTTTCAACTTGGTGGAGCAATTTTCTACCGATACCAGTACCGCGATCGCTTGGCGCTACAACTAAGCCGCCAATTTCAGCATGAAAATCTGTCAGCAGCGAGTGATAAGTGTAAGCGTGAATCCAAGCGATCGCTCGATCGTCTAAACCTGTGGCTACGTAGATAATATGATTGCTATCTGACAAAATTTGGTACAGGCGCTGCTCTATGGCAATAGTCGAAACAGGATAGCCGAGTTGGTCAGACAAAATCGCGATCGCCTCAACATCTTGCGTAGTAGCTGGGCGAATATTAACACCGCTACTATCAAGAGCAACTGACATGATGAAACTACTCTATCTGTACGCTTCATTGTAACAGGGACGCTCAAGCGCTGTTGATTTCCAAGCGCACGATGAAAGATCGCATCGCGAGTGTTTTGAATCAATTACATTTACGCGATCGCACTCAGGCTGCACTATTTGCTAATTCTTGTTTAGCGATTTTAGACCAAATGAATTAATAAGTAATCCTTACTATTTTTAAATTGAGAAGTAACCCCGTGTGCGACTTTTTTCTTAGCCACGCCACTTTGCTCAAGTCGGGAAACCCGCCCATGCAAGTGGCTCCCCTTTTTAAGGGGATTGGGGGATCTAAAAACTACACCACCCACAAAGAGATCCCCCCTAGCCCCCCTTTCTCAAGGGAGGAACAAGAGAAAGTTGCACCGAAGCGTGGAGTATTGCTAACGCTTAGAAATCAAGGAAACGAGCTAGTAAATCTATCAGAAATTGACTTCTACACTAAGGTAGAATTCGATAAAACTCGTGCTGTTGAAATACCGTACTGAAATTCACTTGAATCAAAGCTTGAATAAAATTAAAAGAGCAGCATCAAAGCGTAAAATTAAGAACTGTGTCTGCAAGTTCCATGTTTTCACCACTAAGGAGCATAAACTTAAAGAACAATTTATTTGGTTTTACGTCATTAAGATGTAAGATCTCTAATTCGATAATTTAGGAGAAAGACTTTATATGTTCATTTCTAATTCCTGGCAAGCCAAAGTTGCGGCGCTGATGGCACTGGGAATGACTTCTGCCACAATAGTACCTGCGATCGCGGCGACTCCGGTTGCAGCACCCCAATCGAACTCTAGTAAACTCTTAATTGCGCAATCACCTCAGTCAATCGTACCAGTTGGTACGGTCATTCCGGTGCGATACAAAAAGTCAGATAGAGTGCTGGTTACGCCTAAAGAATCAGTCAGACTGACGCTAACTACAGCAACCAGCGTCCGCTCGGAGCGCGGAAATGTCGTGATTCCCGCAGGTAGCCAAATTAACGGTAGACTCAGACCTGCTGATGGTGGTTCGCAATTCGTGGCTGAATCAGTCGTCATTGGTAGTCAAAAACGAAAATATCCGATTGAGGCAACATCAGCTGTCGTGAGCAGAAAGCAGACAATCGATCGCAAAACCAACCCCGACTTCGTTCGCGGTGCTGTTGTTGGCGCAGCAGTCGGAGCCGTAGCATCTGAAATTTTTGGAGATATCGATTTAGGTGCAATCTTAGGAGGCGCGGGAGCTGGAGTCTTGGGAGAAACGCTCCTTAGAGGTCGCAAGCGAAAAGAAGTGGAAGTGGTTGTCGTCAATCCCAATCGAGATTTAGACCTGACGCTAGATGAGGATTTTGTCTTGTCTCGAAATCGGTAATGGGAGTTATTAGTCGTAAGTCGTAACTTGTAAAGTTGACAAATGTTTGCGTTCTAGCGGGTGGAGATTTCCAGCTGCTAGAACCGATAGACCTTGTTCTGTAAGAGCTTGTGCCGTTTTATTCAAGGCATCAAACTTGTCCAGAAAATTCAGGGTGAGATGTTCCCAATCTCCAGAGGCAATAATCTCCTGCTTGTCACGGAAATAATCGAAAATATCCGATGGGTGCTGCCGCATCTGCTCAACTTCTGGATCGCCTCCCTCATGCTTGGCTGAAATATTCGGCACGCACGAAGCCAGCTCCATCAACTCGTCTCTGCGGTTATAAGGCTGTCGCACGATGCCTTTCCAAGTTTCAGTGATGTGATGCTCGAAGCGAACCTGCTGCTCGAAGTCCAAAGCCTGGCGAAACTGGCTGGTAATTTCAATCGTTTTGTTATTGACCGAGTTACTCCAATTGAATCCAATTAATGGAGAGCTACCATCATCTCTGGAAAATAACTTTGCTCCAAGTAAAGTCCACAAAGCTGCGTAGGGATTGTCGTTGCCCATAAATACAGAGATCTTGAACTCGATATCAACGCCGAGACGATGAAGGAGATAGCCTAGTAGCACTGTCCCAGGATTGAGATTGAGAACTTGGCGAATCCCGTAGTTAGTGTAGTAGTACAAGTATTCGTTCAGCCATTGCAAAGCGCGATCGTTGGGCTGTCCAACACCACCAAAGTAACCCGCGATCGTTTCCGCTCCGCCGAGATGGACGTTCGAGCCATCAGTTCCCTTGGTATCGAGAGTGACGACGAAACTCGCGCCAATAATTTGCATAGCTGCGGCAATGGCGGGCAAGTCACCATCGGTTTCTTGTTCCTTCATCTGGCGGACTTGAATGAAACGTCCCGGCATGAGGGATTGTTGGGCGATCGCTCGTCGAGCTGCGGCAATTATCCAAGGAAAATATTGACAGGCACTAATTTCAAGTGTCACTGCATATTTGTCGTCAAATGTCAAGGTATCTACCTTGTTTCCTAGTACCTTGCGGCGATAATCGGCAATGCTGACAAATGCGCCCTCATCTGCTTGCTGTTGCAGCCATTGTAGGTCGGTTAAATATTCGGGTCGAGTTTGGCGAACGCGCTCTAGCAATGCGGTCAGAGACGCAGCTTGTTTTGCCTTAGCATTAATCTCTTCTGGAGTCCCATATTTAGACACGACATTGAGGAAATTGGCGATCGCCTCCATATTTGGCTCGACTAGAATCTCGTTAATCGCCTCTAACTTTGCAGGTGGAATTTCCAGTCTTTTTCGGATATCCTCAATCATAGTAATTTTCCTCTTCAATAGGCAGCAGTCAAAAGTCAAAAGTCAAAAGTCAAAACACTAACATAGTCTTGCAGGGTAAGATTTGAAAACAAATCCTACTGTAACTGGTCACTGGTCGCTGCTCACTGGTCACTGTCAAACGACTCCATACTTTTTCCCCACGCTAGTAAACGCTTCTACACATTGCTCTAATTGTTCTCGCGTATGAGTAGCAGATACCTGTACCCGAATTCGGGCATGACCTTGGGGAACTACGGGATAGCTAAAGCTAATAACGTAAATCCCCTCATCGAGCAGATCTCGCGCCATAGCTTGTGCAAGTTTTGCGTCGTACAGCAGAATTGGTACGATCGGGTGAACACCAGGTTTAATTTCAAAACCGCGATCGCCGATGGAAGTCCGAAAGTAGCTGGCATTCTCCAGCAGTCTTTCGCGTAATTCTGAGGTTCGATCGAGTAAATCCAATACCTTAATGCTGGTGTAGGCGATCGCCGGAGCAAGGGTGTTGGAAAATAAATAGGGGCGCGATCGCTGCCTCAGCAAGTCGATAATGACTTTACGACCTGATGTAAAGCCTCCAGAAGCTCCACCCAGGGCTTTTCCTAACGTACTGGTGATGATATCTGTACGACCTATGACACCACGATGTTCGATCGAGCCGCGTCCTGTTGCTCCCAAAATCCCAGTAGCATGACTATCATCTACCATGACCAGCGCATCATACTGTTCGGCTAAATTGCAGATTTGGTCTAGCTTAGCGATATCGCCATCCATGCTGAAGACCCCATCCGTGGCAATTAAGCGGATTTTCAGCGATTGGGTAGCTCGCAGCGTTTGCTCTAATTCTTCCATATTGCTATGGGCAAACCGATAGCGTTTAGCTTTACACAGCCGAATTCCGTCAATAATACTAGCGTGGTTGAGTGCATCGCTAATGACCGCACACTCTTCATCAAGTAGTGTTTCAAATAGTCCGGCATTGGCATCAAAACAGGAACCGTACAGAATAGTATCTTCAGTACCGAGAAATGCAGAAATCTTTGCTTCCAGCTCTTTATGTATGGTTTGCGTGCCACAGATAAAGCGCACCGATGACAAGCCAAAACCATATTTAGTAATTCCTTCCTGGGCTGCGGCAATAATGTCAGGATGGTTAGCTAATCCCAGGTAATTATTAGCACAGAAGTTCAGTACCGTCCGACCATCTTGAAGTTGGATTTTAGCATCTTGAGGAGATGCGATCGCTCGTTCTTCTTTGCGCAGACCGGATTGATGAATTTCATCGAGCAGGGATTGAAAAACAGAAGCCGCCGTTGTGGTCAACATGGCTACATCACCGAATTTAGGGAGCAGGGAGCGCACTGCTGTGCGCCCGTACTAGGGAGTTGGGAAAGATTGACTTTTGAATGTTGGATTTTGAAGTTTGAATTGTTCCCCTGCTCCCTTTTTAATGACTCCAGCTTCGCCAACATATCGCCGACGATCGCAGATAAGTCATAGGTATGCTGCCAACCCCAATCGGCTCGTGCTTTAGAGTCGTCAACTGTACAAACCCAAGAATCCGCGATCGCCTGCCGAAAATCGGGTTTGTATTCGCAGGTAAACTCAGGTAAGTGCTTTTGAATTTCAGCTACGAGTTCTGCTACCGAGAAGCTGACTGCTGCCACATTGTAGCTAGTACGAACTTTGATGGCTGATAAATCTGCTTCCATCAATTCCAGAATCGCTCTGACCGCATCTAAAGCATACATCATGGGCAAGCGAGTCTCTGGGCGAAGGAAACAGGTGTAAGTTCTCTGCTGGAGGGCAGCATAGAAGATTTCTACGGCAAAGTCTGTTGTCCCGCCTCCTGGTGGAGCATTGTAGCTAATAATGCCCGGTAAACGTAAAGATCGCACGTCCACGCCAAACCGTTGCGCGTAGTACTGACAAAGTAGTTCGCCCGTCACCTTGGTAATTCCGTACATTGTAGATGGCTCTGTCACCGTAATCTGAGGCGTGTCTAACTTCGGCGTATGCGCTCCAAATACGGCAATAGAACTAGGATAAAAGACTTTGAGTCGCTCTGATTTGGCTACTTCCAAAACATTTTTTAGCCCGTTAATATTAACGTCCCAACAGCGATCGGGTTCCCGTTCGCCTTTGGCTGAGAGTAGTCCTGCTAAGTGGTAGATTGTATCGATTTGATGCCGTTTGACAATTTTTTCCAACCGCCGACCGTCTGTGACATCTAACACTTTATAAGGAAATAACTTGCTTTCCTCTGAGCGTGGCGATCGCCCGCTTTCCATGACGTGTGTTGTCCCATAGCGTCTTTGTAGGGCAACAACAAGGTCGCTTCCCAGTTGACCTCTAGAGCCAGTGACTAAAATATTGTTCATCATATGACAGTTATTAGTTGTCAGTGGTAATTGGTAATTGGTAATTGGTAGTTGGTAGTTGGTTGACAGTTCTTGCTCCTCTAGCCCCTCTGCCCCTCTGCTCCCTGCTCCCTACTCCCTGCTCCCTGCTCCCTGCTCAGGAGGAAATAAACCAGGACATGTGAGGACAAAAACATCCCTGACTCCCAGTTCAGATGTAGTCGCTTTGACAGGCGAGGTGTAGTGGAAGTATTGACTATCTCTAAAGACTAAAAATTCGCCAGGATTGAGAATTTTGCTAAAAGCGGGACGACCATCTTTTTCTGGATAAAGGTGCGTTTCTCCCCCTTCAATTCCGGTTCTATTCACAGAGAAAATGCCGACGAGTTCGACTCCATCGCGATGAATTCCTTCAGGCGCAGGATTGCCGAGTTGCTGAGAAGAAGCTGTGGTTCTAATTTGATGCACTGCAACTTCGTTGAAGTTAGTACAAAGCTGGCAAAACTGGAAAAATTCCCACACAATTTTTTGAAAATCTACTGACGCAACTAGGCGATCGTCAAGTTCTGGATACTCTCTAACTACATCTCCCAAAATTGGGTTATATACTTTCGATTGAAATAGCTGCCTGTGGGGTAATTTTATCAGGCGATCGCCAGCTATTTGAAAGTGAGAAAGGTTTCTAAAGCGATAGTTGCCTGCTAAATATGGATCGGCTGGCAAGAAGTCGAAAAATGGTTTTAATTGCTCTAGCTTAACAGCGTTCACCATTTCTAAAACATAGCTGGCTAGACAATTGAATTCTTGTGGTTTTGATAAATTCAGCATAGTAAACTTCCTCACGTTCAATTGAGGATAGCAGTATTATTCAAACTGCTACATCTAAATTTAGTAGTTAGCATTGGGTCATGCTGTACCAAATTCTGCTACCGATAGCAGCAAAAATTAACAATAAATTTATAGATTTATAATGTAAACTCGATCTAGTATTTTCATTCCTTTATAGGAGCCTCATCAATAGATATAGAACAGAGTATGTGTCAGCAAAGAGGCTCTATAAAATAGGACTTAAGGTTTCATTCTATTGTTAGAGAAGACACCTAGCGTTCGATCGAGTCTCCTGATTTAATTGTAGTTATATTTTTCGGCTATTGTCGATCCCTATAACTTTTGGCTGATATCTGTTATTCTTACTAACTCTTTTTTTAATAAAAATTCATACAAGAATGTCAGTTATAGCTGTTCTAAATGATTTGTAAAGTAGGCTTCTAGCTGCCGCAGGCTAGAAGCCTGCTCCATCATGAATCAAATAGGATTGCTATATCAGTTGTCAGTTGTCATTTGGAAAATAAATTAATATGAATTTTGCCGAACGAATGAGCCGCCTGGGGACGGAATCTGCTTTTGAAGTCCTTGCCAAAGCACAACGATTGGAAGCTCAAGGACGTAACGTAATTCATCTAGAAATCGGACAGCCAGACTTCCAGACACCGATGAATATCTGTCAGGCTGCATTTCAAGCCATGAAAGACGGCTACACTGGCTATGCTCCAGCCGCTGGATTACCTCAGTTGCGACAGGCGATCGCTCAATATGTGACACACACAAGAGGCGTTGAGGTGCATCCCGATGAAGTAGTAGTGACACCAGGTGCTAAGCCGATAATTTTTTTCACAATTCTAGCGCTGGTAGATACAGGCGATGAGGTGATATATCCCGATCCAGGGTTTCCCGTTTACGAATCAGTCATTAACTTTGTAGGAGGCAAGGCAATTCCTCTAGCTTTGCGCGAAGAGGTTGGCTTTCGCTTTCGGATTGAGGATTTAGAACAAGCAATTTCTCCGCGCACGCGACTATTAATTCTCAATTCTCCCCAAAATCCTACTGGAGGCGTACTGCAGCTTGAAGATTTAGAGGCGATCGCCAATTTAGCAGAACGACATAATTTTTATATCCTCTCGGACGAAATCTACTCGCGCATCCTTTACGAACAGACACACCACAGCATTATGAGTTTGCCTGGGATGAAAGAGCGGACGATTCTGCTAGATGGTTACTCTAAAACTTACGCGATGACGGGGTGGCGCTTAGGTTATGGTGTGGCTCCCCAACTATTAGCTCAAAAGCTAGAGCAATTAACAATCAATTCCAATTCCTGCACCTGTTCGTTTACTCAAATTGCTGGGATTGAAGCACTCACAGGAACGCAAGAGTTTGTGGAACAGATGGTGGACGAATTCAAACAGCGAAGAGATTTTATTGTCGATGGTTTGACTGCGATCGCGGGTATTGAGTGCGTTAAACCTACAGGAGCATTCTACGTATTTCCTAATGTCAAACAACTTCCCCTCAGCTGTGATGCACTCGCAGATTACTTACTAGCAGAAGCCGGAGTTGCCGTACTTTCTGGTTCTGCTTTTGGTAAGTTTGGTGAGGGATATTTAAGGTTATCCTACGCTAACTCATTGGAAAATATTCGCGAAGCGCTCGACCGCATTCAAACTGCGATCGCTCAGCTCAAATGAGGCATTCAGTCTTCTTCGTCAGTTGTATACAATTAAAATGGATGCACGGTAATTTCTGACTTCTGAGTTCACCCTGTTGTAGAAAAACATTTGGGGAGAATCAGGATGAAAAACATTGCAGGAACCTTCAAGGGCGCTGGTGGATTAAGCCTCTATTACCAAAGCTGGCATCCCCAAGAGCGATCGCGGGCTGTGGTGGCGATCGTGCATGGTTTGGGAGCGCATAGCGGTCTATTTCTACCTGCTGTAGAGTACTTAGTGTCTCTAGGTTATGCAGTCTATGCCTTTGATTTACGAGGTCACGGACACTCGCCAGGACAAAGGGGACATATTAATAGATGGACTGAATTTCGAGAAGATTTAAGCGCCTTTTTACAGCAAATTTGGCAGCAAGAACCGAATTGCCCTTGTTTTGTCTGGGGACATAGTTTAGGAGGTGCGATTGTTTTGGATTATGCTTTGCGATCGCCGCAGGGATTGCAGGGTGCGATCGTCACTGCACCAGCCTTGGGGAAAGTTGGAGTTTCGCGCCTCAAACTAGCGATCGGGCGAGTCTTTTCCCGCGTCTATCCACGCTTGAGTCTTAAGGTTGGCTTGAATCATCATGCTAGTTCGCGCAATCCGAATGTTATTTCTGCTTATAGTCAAGACCCCTTACGTCACGAATACGGTAGTGCCAGACTTGCAACAGAATTCTTTGCTGCCGTGGATTGGATTGAAAATCATGCGTCTGAGCTGCAAATTCCTTTACTGCTGCTACATGGCAGTGCAGACCAAGTGACTCATCCTGAAAGTAGTTGGCTGTTCTGCGAACGGGTCACTTATCCCGACAAGAAATGCTACGAGTATCCTGGCAGTTATCACGATCTTTATGCCGATACGAATTATCAAGAAGTACTTGTAGACATTGGTAACTGGTTGGAGCAGCATTTGCAGGAAATTGATGACAGTCAAGCAGCATAAGGTATGAGAGTGGTGTCTGGAAGAATTAAATAATGTTACCAAAATTTTCTTTATTGCTATAAATTAACAACGGATAGTGAAGTATGTGTTTGACTCTCTTATAGTGAATTCAGAGGCTAGCAACTAAGTGGTTAGTAAGCAAAAATTCCTGTTGCTTAGCTTGATTTGTTACTAAAGATAGATAAAATAGCAACTTTGTTAAGCGATAAGCTAAACTGAGATCGAGGCAATTCTTGTAGCATATCGTTCGATCCCTGAAGGGTTAGATATGGCAGTCTAACATCTTCAGTTAGGTATGTTGCGGCTGATTCAGATTAATTGAAAAGGAGAAACAGGGGAATATTTAACTCAGGTGTGAGAAGCTAGCATCCAAAACAAACACTGCATCTGTCTCTGTTTTCTAAAAACAAAACTAAATCAAAAACTATCGGCTACTCGATCGCAAATATTGTTAGCGATCGCAGCAGTGAGTTTCAGTTAGTGTAGGGTGGGCAATGCCCACCTTACTGTAAAAGCTAATTCATAAAAAAACACAGAAAAACTTTATCGAGGGGAAGAGATTTCAGCTCTTCTTGGCGAAAATGTTGTGGTCTAACAAAATTTACACAGCCCCTCCCAACTCTGGGAATGTGTTGTTGGGACGCACACTGCCTTCATTATTAGATGAAGCCTGCGATCGCGCTCCCAATTTCCATGCTTTAAATTGGTGGACGGAACAAGGTTGGCAGTCCTTATCCGAGCGAGCCTTTCGGACTGCGGCTGAAGAAGTAGCACTCGGTTTGTCGAACTTAGGGTTAGAGAAGGGCGATCGCGTTGCCCTCCTCATGCAGAGCGATGTTAACTTTTGCATAGTTGACATGGGCTGCTTGCTAGCTCAACTGATTGACGTACCGATCGATCTCACCCAAACGTTGGAAAATATTGTTTTTATTACGCAACACAGCGA
>NZ_PYCI01000072.1:0-31500 GCF_003015105.1 Chroococcidiopsis sp. CCALA 051
ATCCACCCTGGAAGCATTTTACGTCAGAATTTATTTGGTTTCACAGACCGCTTTCCGATTACTGGAAAGCATTCAGGAATGCAGGATTTGAAATAACTGACTTTGAAGAGCCAAGAATCACCGAGCAGCAATTTCATTTAGCTGAAACTGAAAAAGAGATAAAAAATGCTCAAAACCGCCCATATTCAGTAGCATTCAAATTACAGAAAATCTAACCGCGATCGCGCCCGAATTGACGATCGAAATGTCAGCGATCGCAATTTTTCCTATCATTTCATATGAAATCTATCTGTAAATTTTCTCGGCTGGGTATGGCTATTGCCCTTCTCCCACTCGCGGCTAGCTGTTTTCCTCTTTCAATTAGCAGCAGCACCATGCCTTTTACTTTGGCATCACCCGATCTCCCCACTAGCTTATCAGACACTCCTACAACACCAAATACTGCTCAGGCAACCGAGCAAGATATTTGGACGCAAATGCGACAAGGAACGGGATATGTCGTGTTGTTACGCCATGCTCAAACAGTTCCCGGAACTGGCGACCCACCAGGGTTTCGACTGGATGATTGCTCGACTCAGCGCAATTTATCCGCCGCAGGTAGAGACCAAGCGGTACGGATTGGCAGAGTATTTCGCGATCGCAACATTCCTATTACTCAAGTCCTTTCCAGCCAGTATTGCCGCTGTTTGGAAACTGCCAAGTTACTCGACTTGGGTGCTGTCCAACCTTCTCCAATGCTCAATTCCATCTTTGAAGACCGTACCACTGCAACTCAACAAACGCAGCAGGTTCGCCAACAGATTCTCAACCATCGAAACACCCCAGGAGTCATAATAATGGTGTCGCATTTCGCCAATATCAGCGAACTCAGTAGTATAGGTTTGCAGTCGGGTGGAGCCGTTGTCATGCGAGCCAATCAGCAAGGCGAACTAAAAGTTGTCGGACAAATTCAGCGCGATGGTAATGGGTAATTGGTAATTGTAATTGGTAATTGTAATTGGTCACTGGTCACTGGTCACTGGTCACTGGTCACTGGTCACTGGTCACTGGTCACTGGTCACTGGTCACTGGTCACTGCTCCCTGTTAAAGTCTGATACTGTGCCTCATCAATTTTGCCTGCTTCATATAAAGTTTGGGTAATTTCAGAAATTTTTAGCACGGCATGGGCGCGATAGCCATTATCTTTGAGCCTATCTCTTACCCCTTCTTCATGGTCGATAAATACAACAATATCTTCTACATTTAAACCCGCCGATTTTAACTTTCCCGCTCCCTCTATTGCACTTTTACCGCTAATCAGAATGTCATCAACGACTACAACTGTCTCCCCTGGCTGAAAATGTCCTTCAATAACTCTCCTCGTTCCGTGGGCTTTAACTTCCTTGCGGGGAAAAATCATCGGGTAATTCATTCGCAATGCCAAGCCTGTAGCAGTGGGTAAGGAACCGTAGGGAATTCCAGCAATGCGATCGAAGTTTAGATTTTGTAGGATTTCTGCATAAGCGTTGAGAACTTGCTCGAAAACTTGGGGATTAGAAATAATCGTGCGTAGATCGATATAGTAAGGAAATTCTGCCCCCGATGCCTGTACGTAGTTACCAAAGATAATGCAGCCAAGATCGTAGAGTTGCAAAATTAATTGGGTGTGGGGGTGTTGTTGCAACAAACAAACATTGGGAAACCACACGTCACACTGAGAAGCACTTTTAACAGCTGCGGTTCTAGCTTGCTCTACTTCTTGTCGCAAAGCTTGAATCTGAGTCGCTGGATTCTTTTGACTCAAAAAATCTTGAGGTACGGGAACGAGTAATCCGCTACCGTTGGAATTTAAACCTGCGGCTAATAATTGAGGTAGATTACTTGCTTGCGCCCAAATACTCCGAGCCATAATCGTTCTTTCGGGAGTAATGGCTCGAATTTTGGCTAGCACGTCAGGGGAAGTGGTTCCAACTTCTAAACAGACTTGTTCGGGAGTCCCCCAGATTTTCGCTTCTTTCACTATTTGTAAGTAAAAGGGAGATTCAGGCGAAGGATATTGCTGTAATGCGATCGCCCCAGGATTAGAAGTACAGCACAATATAAATATTCCCTTGCCGGGATAAACCAAAAATGGCGCGACGCAATCTTGCCCAGGATAAGGACTGAGGGTGACAGCATCGACTCGCCAGCGCTCGAATACTGTTTGGGCAAAAATTGTACTAGTGTTGAGGTCGCTGTGTTTGGCATCCAAAATGATTGGTATGTCTTCAGGTATAGCTTTGAGCGTCCGTTCTAGCAACTCTATACCTGGGACACCTAAAGCCTGATAAAAGCCCAAAGTCGGCTTATAAGCGCAAATTAAATCTGTCGTTTGAGCGATGACAAATTGCAACCAGTCCCCTAAATCATCGATAATACTCTTCTCAGACCGATTTGAATTTTGGCTTGGCATCATTTCAGGATTTGGATCGAGTCCGAGAAACAGCAAACTCTGATTGCGGGCGATCGCAGCGTTTAATTTATCGAAAAATGTCATATACAGTTATCAGTGACTAGTGGCTGGTGTCTGGTGGCTAGTAATTGCGACTTACGACTTACGACTTACGACTTCTTTTCCTAATGTCTCTCATGTCAGTTTTCAAAAAATGGCGATCGCGGTTGAGGCAATTTTCGCTGAAAAATAGATTATTTGCCCCTTTGTATCTTAGTTGTTTGCTACTGATTCTATTCCTTATCGTACAAGGTTCTCTGAATCTACTATTAGAAAAGCTCCATCAGCAAGCCTTTGGTTGGGTGGCTCATTCTTTACTGGTAGAACAGAAAACGGAACAGATGTTGAGTCATGCTTTAGATCAACAGACTTCGATTCGAGGCTATTTAATTACTAAAGATAAAGAATTACTTGATAATTACGATCGCGCTAATAATGCTTTTCATAGTAGTTTTAAATCTTTAGAAAAATTGACAAAAGGAGATCAAAGCCAACTAGAGCAGCTCCAAGTCATTGAATCAATTCATGCAATTTGGCAGGATAGTTTTGTGCAAAGTGTCATAGCTGGTACTGCGAGTAAGACTTATCTACCTGGAAAGATTTTATTCGATCCCATGCGCGATGTTGTCAAAACTATGTTGCAGCATGAAGAAAAAATCCTGTCTCAGCGCCAGCAGCAATTGCAGCAAATTAACCAGATCAAGACTGCGCTGGAAGTCTTCAACGTCTTCATAGCTAGTGTTGGAGTTAGCTGGAACTTATGGTTGTTACGCAAGCGGGTAGAAATTCCCCTACGCCATTTAACTCAAGTCAGCCAAGCTTGGCGGGCTGGTAAGCTGGAAATTCGGCTTGGTTATACTACATCAGATGAGATCGGACGGTTGGCTAGCGTACTCGATGAGATGGCAGCAGAAATTCGTCAGCGTCAAGAATACAGTCAAATGCGTAACCAACAGCTAGAAGATTTAATCTCTGCACTGTCTCATGACTTGCGCACGCCTTTACTCGCCACTCGCAATACATTGCGCCCGATGTTGAATGGGGCTTTTGGTTCTGTTGACGAGACTTGGAGAGAAATTCTAGAAGAGTATCGCCAATCGAACGAGCAATTGCTGAAGTTGGTAGATAATTTGCTGGATGTATCTCGTTATGAAGCTGGTGGCGGACAGCACTTAAACTGGGAACCCTTAGATTGGGCAAAGATTTGCTCTCAGGCTGTGGAGCTGATTTGTCAAATTCACGCTCGCCAGCTTACTCCCACTATTTACATCGCTGCCTCACTCCCTACAGTCTACGGCGACCAGTTAGAAATTCAACGAGTGGTGCAAAACTTATTAGATAATGCCGCACGGGTTAGCCCACCAGATCAAGAGATTACAATCAAAGTCAGTTTGTTAGGAGGCGATCGCATCAAAGTCTCGGTTCGCGATCGAGGTCCGGGAGTCCCACCCCACGAAAAAGACAAACTCTTCCACCGCTTCATTCAAGGGAGAGGTAGGCGGGGTGGTGCAGGATTGGGTTTATATCTCTGCCGTCAGATCGTCGTTGCTCACAGAGGTACGATCGAAGTGGATAGTCAGCTAGGTGAAGGCAGTACCTTTTGGTTTACCCTGCCAGTTTCTTTGACATTCGATGGGGAAGCGGGAGTCGGTAGGGGCGGGTTTCCAAACCCGCCCGTACAGAAGTCGGGAGTCGGAGGAGTCGGAAACTAGTAATGAGCGAATATCAGACAGAAAGTGCAGTACGAATTTTATTAGTCGAAGATCATGCTTTGATGCGTCGAGGGATGAAAGGACAGTTTGCCCTCGAACCCGATTTTTGTGTCGTGGGAGAAGCTGCTGATGGCAGGGTGGCAGTTCAATTAGCTGCCGAGTTAGAACCAGATGTCGTATTAATGGATATCGATCTGCCCGTGATGGATGGGATCGCGGCAACTCAACAAATCAAAAGCGATCGCTCCACGACGCGAATACTCGCCTTAAGTGCTTTTGATAATGATACTCAAGTAATGGGCATGTTAGCCGCAGGGGCTGATGGCTATTGTCTCAAAACAATTGAATGGGAACAACTGCTAGCTGTAATCCAGTTAATTCAAACTGGTGGCGCTTATCTCGACCCGCAAATAGCCCGTAAAGTGGCACGGATGCTCAAGCCTAATCCGGTAATTCCCGTCAAAGAACAGTATTCCACCATCTCACCTATTCCAGTTCTCAGCAGCCGCGAACGAGAAGTTCTCAAACTAATTGCTGAAGGATGCTCGAACCAAGAGATTGCCCAACAACTATTTCTTTCCCTGGGAACGGTCAAGTCTTACGTGCGGATGATTCTCAATAAACTGAGCGTTGACGATCGCGTTCAGGCAGCAGCTTTAGCCGTGCGCGAAGGACTAATTTAAATTACGTGAATTAAATTACACGCATGACATCTTCAATTGAAATCTTGTAGCGTTCGCTGCAACATCTTTGCTAACTCTGCCGGATTAGACGCAATCGGCAGCTTGAAATTTGCCTCCAGTTCAGACCACAAAATAAAAGGCTTGTCTGTCTGAAGATAGAGTTGTTCTGGGGCGGGCAGACATATTATGAGGATGTCTGGATCGAACAGAGTTATCTCCTCACCAGTAGGAACCCCATAGTAAGGTAAGACTTCTACCATTTGTTCGAGACAGTAGCGGCTCACACGTTGTACTGTTGCAACAAGTCTACCGAGAATCATGACCCGGCAAGGCTGCTTGTTATCGCACAATTGATGCAGAAATTCAGTCACGAACAGACAGTTTTTATTTAATAGAAAGTTTGTTAACTCAATCACACTAAACTGGATAACTTTATTTACGCCTCCATCAAGTGGATATCCAGGTGGATATTTTTTTTTAGTGAAGAATGCAGCCTACAAGTATCCACTGGGTAGTTTTTCCCAAACTGTATCTAGCAATACTGTATTAATGCTTAACAGAATTAGGGGTTTCGGACAGTAGCTGTGGATACAACAGAACAGGTTTATCAACTCATCAAGCAATGGTGTTTTGCAGGCGATCGGTTTCAGGCGGGTGCTACTTTACGCCAGATTGCCGTCATTACTGAATGTTTGCCAGAAGTACCCGAACAGTTAACAGACAAGCAGCTTAAATACATTGTGCGATGGATACAGGAAAATCACCCAAATGCTTACTTGTGGGCAATGGGTCAACGCTGTGTCGGTCATCCAGCCGCAGTCTGGGGTATGGGCTTACCAAATTTAGATTCAGTGATGCCGAGAATTGCTAGTAGTTTCTGAGCGAAAATCATGTCTGTAAATGCACTACTTTCACCAGTTGAATATTCTTTAGACGTTATCAAACACGAAGTCTTACATCTAGTACAGAAAGGAATTATTAGCCGTAGGCAACCAATGTACGTCCTCTGCGAATACATCCCAGCTAGAGATTGGACGGCTTTTGAGCGAGAATTGGAAAAACACGAGTACAACTTGCGCGATCGCATTGCCGATCTGCTCGATTGCGAACGCTGGGAAAATGATTAAACGCATGGCAAAGGACTAGGGTAGGACTAGGAAGGCGATCGCAGGGTAAAGAGAGAAAATTACTCTCGATCTATATTCCCTAGTTCCGAACGCCGAACAAAAGATTTTATCTATTTACATTAGATTATTTATATACAGCGATTTCCACTCTAATGCATTACATCTGTAGGGGCGCACAGTTGTGCGCCCCTACAGATGTGTGTACTTCATCTGCTTGAAAACTGCTATATATCTATTCTCAGCTAGATAAGGCAAACAGATTTGTAGAGGCGTACGTATGTGCGCCTTGTTATATATTGCCAACAATTATTAAGTAGAAAAGTCAGGCTCATGCACTCTAGCTTAGGGAAGAATAAAACAAGCTTAGGTAGTGAAAAACTTCTTTCTTGAGATACTGTGTGCTGATGTTTTAGATAGCTAGATTATATATATGAAATCACAATAAGCTGCATTAGCAATCGATCCTGCTAAAACGCTTGCAATACAAAGATAATTTGCTATTTTTGAATTAGGAAAGCAAATAAGTTTTCTCTATCAATTCAACGCAATTTCGAGGGAGAAAAGTTAGCGATCGCGCTTTCTAATTCTGCGTGTCAATTTTCCAGAAGTTAATCGCCGCTAGGCAATGTCTTTGTATTTTTAACGCCATACATTAAGAAGAGCGTGAGGAAGGTAGCTTACATATGATTCAGGTTGTCAGTTTAATTTCCCTTGTAGTAGAAGCAAGCATTTCACACAAGTCCCGTCCATCGATCGCATTTACATTATCTCCAATGAAGTCTTTGAAACAAAGGATAGATACTTTTGAGATTGCTCACCCCCAAGTTGCAAAATTAATTGCGAAAACTATTCCAGCGCAATGTCCTTTCGAGCGAGATATTATTCTATTCGGTCATAAAGTAGGACACATTCCTCCTCTATGCAAACTCAACCCCCTATACGAGCAATTGGTCGGTTTGAGATTTCGTGCTTTATGTTACCTTGCCGACTGCTGCGGTGAAGACATTCAAGCATACTGTTAAAGAAGTCAGAAGTCAGAAGTCAGAATTAACTGACAACTGATAACTGACAATTGTTCATCGCGTTTGCTGACTGAGTAACTTCATCGCAATTTCTAAGCTCGATTTCATCCGATTGAAAGAAGCTGCAAGGATGCCAATTTCATCATTAGAATTTTGCTCGAAATCTGCACTCATTTCTCCCGTGCTAACTCGCTCTGCGGTTCTAGACATTTTCCTAATTGGCTGAATTACAGAGCGTTTTAAGAAGAAGTTCAGCCACAATACGACGATCGCAAAGATTCCAAATAATATTCCCATAACTAGAGATAAAGAGCGTCTAGAACTCTCAAAAATCTCGCTCGAAGGTACAGAAATAACTTGTGCTGCTACAATTTCATTGAGTTTCCAACCAAAACCCCATTCCGAGCCATAGGTAGCAATTTGGCTTTTAGGTGCTGCTTCTGGGGTAGAGTGACACCGCAAACAGCTTTCTTTTGTTATCGCTAATGGTCGAGCAATGTAAAAGACTTCTCCGCCTGGTAAATTGCGAAAACCAGAAATTTCTTTAGTGTTTGATTCGTTGCGGAAACGCTCGACAATTTTAGCTTCAAAAGCATCGGCTTTATCACGTAAGTTGGTAGGATTAAGCGTGGCTTCTTTATAAAAGAAGTTTCGATACTCTTCGTTTTTACGCAAGTTTTCAAAGACTTCCGTAGCGGAGTAAGCTGGCACTGTTTCAGGAATAAAGACTGGTTCGGTTTCGAGTTTAGGTGCGAGTAATGGGTTGACACGCTCGTTGGTATATGTCCTAACCGCATTCATCGCTTTGATCAGAATTGCTGCTTGAGAACTAACTTCCCTTTCGGCTCTCTGTTCGAGTACCTTGGAGAGTGCCGCACCACTGATGATAATCCCACCGATGAAAACTACGACCAACATTAAGCTAAATTTGGCAGTAAGCTTAAGATTTTTTAACATTTTGGCTTGTAAGTAGAGATTTATTTTACGATGGTAAAAGAAGTGTATATAATGCTACTTAAAATTATAAATTGTTTTCATCTTTCCCCCTAAGTGGAGATCGCACCTCATCGATCCAGCAATACTATTCAACTACAGCTGGGTGAAAATGAATTCCAGATATTCGCGTCGTCTCTTTTTACTTCAATTATTCTTCTTAGCAGCTTGTGGTTCGCGATCGCTACAAGGTGAGGGAGAAGAGTTAATTATTGGTACAGTTAGCTACTCTGAAGGTCAACAGACGCTCAGTCAGTACGATCGCTTGATCAATTACTTAGGCGAGAAGACTGGTTCGTTGGTGAGGCTAGAGCCTGCCTTTAATGAGAATAAAGCCATAGAACGAATTCGCAATCGCTCTTGGTCGTTGGTGTTTGCTCCTCCAGGCTTAGCTGCGATCGCCATCACCCAGCAACAGTACCGTCCCCTGTTTACCTTGGAAGGAGTTCAAAACTTACGCTCGATTTTGGTTGTTCAAGAAAACAGCCCCATTCGCTCTCTGAAAGACTTAGCAAATAAAACAGTAGCCCTGGGTCAACCTGGTTCGGCAACGGGATTTTATTTACCTATTTATAATCTGTATGGCTTAACTTTAGCAGAAATTTTATTAGCGCCTACGCCAAAAACTATATTGAGTTTGGTAGCGGAAGGTAAAGCAGATGCGGGAGCGCTTTCTCAAAGAGAATTTAATTTTTATAAAACGCAGTTTCCGCAAATTCCTTTTCGCGTTTTATACACCGATCCGCACAGCGTACCATTGGGATCTGTTTTAATTTCGCCAACTATCGAACGCAATCGCCAAGAATTTATTCGTCAAATTTTAAGCGAAGCTGCTTCCGTTTTAGCTCAAGAAACAGGTTACGTTCCTACAGGTTCGATTCCAGATTACCGCTACATGATTTCTGTAGTCGAGCGTGTCAAAAGCATTTTTCCCTACGAACTGCAACCAGGAAGCGCGCAATTGAAACCCGCACGGTTGTTTAAAGGGTAAGTGGTTGTTGGGAAGTGGGTGGCAAGTAGTGAGTAGTGGGGAGTTGGTATTAATTGGCGGAAGTGTATATGCGATCGCGATCGCTTGGACGCGGCTATACTTAGGAGTTCATTATCAAGCGCGATATTTTAGCAGGATGGATGGTTTCAGTCGCTTGGGCAATTGGAGTTAGCTTTCTGGTCAGACTCAAGCAAACTGCGGCGATCGCTCCTCACACCGAACAGCCAAAAAATGAAACTACCTTACTACCCGAAGAAAGCGAGGAAAAGTCGTAAGTCACAAGTCATTCTCCCTGCTCTCTGTTAATCTCTAACCTTTGAGACAGGAAAGGCGATCGCCAAGATTGTTACGTTTTGGTTGTGATAGTTAGCACTTGCTCACAGAAATTGTCATATTTTGATAGATGTTTCTATCGAAAGTTTTGATATATTAGTCTATCGAAACCTCTAGTTAAGAGGAAAAAAGAGTTTATGGCTTTTGAACTGCAATCTCTACCCTACGCAAACGACGCTTTAGAACCTTACATAGACGCGCAAACCATGCAGATCCACCACGATCTGCATCATGGAACTTACGTAAACAATTTAAATACAGCACTGCAATCGCAACCAGATTTACAGAGCAAAAGTATTGACGAATTGATTCGCGACCTGAATTCATTACCCGAAGCAGTTCGTACTCCTGTCCGCAATAATGGTGGCGGACATTTCAATCACTCGATCTTTTGGACATTGATGGCTGCTAATGCTGGCGGAGAACCCACAGGTGCGATCGCTCAAGTCATCAGTGATAATTTTGGCGATTTTGAAAACTTCAAAACTCAGTTTAACGATGCTGGTACAAAGCGCTTTGGTAGCGGCTTTGTGTGGCTAGTCCGCTCGGCTGGTGGCAAGTATGAGATTGTCAGTACGCCCAACCAAGATAATCCTTGGACGGACGGACACTTCCCCATCATGTGCAATGATGTTTGGGAACACGCATACTACCTTAAATATCAAAACCGTCGGGCTGAGTACCTCAAGCAGTGGTGGAATACAGTCAACTGGAGTGAGGTCAACAACCGTCTATCGACAGCGCCATAATGTAGCTAGTTAGGTAGAAAAGATCCCCCCTAGCCCCCCTTAACAAGGGGGGAATCAATTCCTTATAAAAAAGTGAGGAATGAACGTCCTTCTGGAAGAGAGGAAACAAATGCCCCCGATTTGGCGGGGGTTGGGGGATCGAAATCTCAAACTTCTAGTGCGTAACTCCTGCTTGTAAAATTCAAAATCTCATATCGAGCGGATGTCTCTATGGTTCCAGCTAATTTCGTAGAGCGTAGAAGCTGCGATCGCATTTTTTCTAACCGGAAAATCATTTCTCTCGGTGTAATCGCAGTTATTCTCTATACGGTGGTAGGTTTCTGTCTTGCCAGTCTCAAGATTAATTTGGGCTTTTGGTCTATAGGAATTCTGTTCTATCACTGGCAGCTAGCAAACTTAGTCGGTGTAGCTAGCAGTCGGTATCGACAAAACGGATCGATCGCCTTGACGGGATTAGTGGGTACGGCGATCGCCTACCTCGTCCAGCAGGCAAAATCGAGCTTGTTGCCCTATCACTGGTTGGCAATTGGTCTAGTGGCAACGATTAATTCTTATGTGATGACGGCGATCGCGCTAAGGTATTGGCAAAAACTAGGAGCGATCGCATTTACAACAGCAGTAGCATGGTTGGGCTTATTGTTGGGATGTATAGCATATAACTATCCCGGCGTTTCTTAAGCTAAGTTAAAATTTGCGTTAATCTAGGTTTGATAGCCCAGTAAGCCTATCTACCTGGCATGAATGATGCGATCGAGCGGGTAAGGGTCAAAAATCAGATTTTATCTGTTATCAAAATGCACGGCTCGCAAACGGCTGTGGATTTAGCCACTAAGTTGCAGGTTTCACCTATGGCAATCCGCCAGCATATGCAAACTCTTCAAGATGAGCAATTAGTCACTTATAGCGAGCAAAAGCAAGCGGTTGGTCGTCCAGTCAAGTTTTGGCAATTAACCGAGAAAGCCAACGCGCTTTTTCCCAACCATCACGCCGATCTGGTGGTGAAATTAATTGAGGGAGTCCGCAAAGTATTTGGCGAAGCTGGGTTAGGAGTATTAATTGGCGAACGTACTCAAGCTCAAATTCAAACATACTCGGCGCAGATGCAACACGCTCAAAACTGGCGAGAACGAGTGGCAATTCTAACTCAACTGCGGACTCAAGAAGGGTATATGGCAGAGATAATTGAAGAGTCACCAGGAGTCTTGTTACTGGCGGAAAATCATTGTTCGATTTGTGCGGCTGCCCAAAGTTGTTCGCAATTGTGCAGTTCAGAATTGCAAGTGTTTGAAACTCTGCTTGGTTCTGATGTTAACGTCGAACGAGTTGAGCATATTTTAAGTGGCGATCGCCGTTGTGCTTACCGCATTTCTAGTTGTAACTGAGACAAACTACTCACTACTCCTGTACGGGCGGTTTACCTGAAATCTCTGTGAATAGCAAAGTTTCTTGGTAAACCCGCCCTTACGATTCACGACTTACTGATAAAGCTAAATGCTTTAATAAAGTTGCCTGTGACAAAGGTGCTTGCAGGTGACTCCAGGGTAAGACTTGTTCGTGCGACCAATTGCGAAACACGTAGAATTCTAAATCGGGTATTTGTCCGCGTAACTCTTTAAAAGCGCGGCGATAGCTACCGAGACTGTCACCATAGTTGCGCGTCAATTCCAACAGGCGGGATAAACGGCGATCGCCTCTCGATATTAAAGCCTGAATCACCGACCAGTTATAGCTTTCGGGACGAAAATCAATCCCTTGGGGTTTGAGGTGTTTCTGTAAATATTGCAAGCGCTTCTCGGCTTGGGGATTGACTCCGTACCACTGAAACGGCGTGTGTGCTTTGGGGACAAACGTACTGCATCCCAAGGTTAACCTTAATCCTGGGGCAGCTTTTTTGAGCGATCGCATCATCTTAACTGTTTCTTCCAGATCTTCGGGTTCTTCCCCAGGTATGCCCACCATACCGTAAAGTTTCAAGCTACTCAGTCCTCCCGCTTTGGCATTTACCGCTGCTTGGACGATCTCATCGTTATGCAGTTTTTTGTTAATAATTTGACGCAACCTTTCCGAACCGCTTTCGACAGCAATGGTGAGCGATCGCGTGTCTCTTTTTGCTAAAGTCTGTGCTAGTTCTACTGTGACGGTATTTGTCCGCACCGAGGCAATGCTCAAACGGACATCATCGTATTTTGGTTGACTTAAATAAGCTAATAAATCGTTAAATTCTGGATGTTGGGTAACGGATGCCCCTAATAAGCCTATCCTATTTGTAACTGTCAGTCCTCGTTCGATCGCGGGAATCAGAGAACCTTCCAAACTTGCCGTGCGAAAAGGTAGAGTGAGATAGCTAGCCAGACAAAAGCGGCACATCTCAGGACAACTGCGTACCACTTCCACCATAAAAATATTTTCCCAGGCTGCTTTTTCAGTCACAACCGTAGAAGCAGATAGAGTATTACCTCGATAAGTTTGCTTTTCTATCTGATGGGGAATATCTGGCGCAATTGGTTTAATGGATTGAATACAACCTGTAGGATCTTCATACGTCACCTCATACAAGCTGGGAATATAGATTCCTGGTACTTGTGCTAGGTGATGTAATTTAGTTTTTCTATCGGCTGTCCGAACTTGTTTGTAAGCTGAAATAAAATTTCCTAATAAATTTTCTCCATCTCCCAATAGAATCACGTCAAAAAATTCCGCGAAGGGTTCGGGGTTAGCCGTCAAAACAGGACCACCACCAAATACTAGGGGATCGCTGTCAGTGCGATCGCTGGTATGAATTGGAATGGAGATAGATTCTAATAGACTCAGAATATTAACATAATCCAATTCCCACGAACAAGAAAAGCCGACTAATTCAGGTTGACGTGGCAGCGGTTCGGATATATCTGTAAATAAGCGCCTGACATCAACATCAGCACGCATTGCCAAAGTTGCCCATACGACTTGATATCCCAAGCTGGTAATTCCCACGGTGTATTCGTTAGGAAAGGCGAAGATAGCGGGGATCGCATCGGATTCTGGAGTTGTTGGGGTAAATAGCAGGCGTTCGGCGGAAAATGTAGATTTACGGGAATCGGGAGTCGGTAGGGGCGGGTTTAAAAACCCGCCCGTACGGGAGTTGGGAGTCGGGTAATTCATGGAATGACATTTGTAGGGGCGCACAGCCGTGCGCCCTTCCAAGGGTGCGGGAACAAGTTTGAATTATTTAGCTATCTATATCTAATTTTAAGACCTAAAATTATATTGTTCTCTATGATTTGGTAAAAGACAAATAACCGATCGAAAACAATGCAACCCGATCTAATCAATTTGTATATTACCAGAGATGAATTGCAACAGCTCGCTGGTATGAGCAGAAGAGACTGGAAAGCATACGATACCTTAAAAAAACCAGACAACATCCAAATTATTATTTTGCCAGGATATCTAGAGCAAGTTTTTTTACTAGGTTGAGGATTAATTCCACTTTATTACTTATACAAATCGCAGCATCCTTGGTAGTACTAGCATGACGAAAGCTGCCAGTAACGCCCCCACCACAATACTAAAAATTGCCGCATCAAAACTACCAGTCACCGCTACAATCGAGCCAGGAATCAGCGAACCGCCAACACCACCAAACAGGACAGAAAGCCCGTTGTACAGACCTGTTCCCGCACCAACTCGGTGTGGAGGTAACAAGCGATGTTTTTCTAATTCACGCATCACCTCTTGTCGCAGCAGACGAATGCCGTTCAAACACCCTCTTTTCAATTGAATTTTATCGGCGATCGAGTAATACGGACAACGATCTGAAAACTGACCTTTTCTAACTTACCCAACCTATTAAATACCTGAACTTATTTATATCGACAACACTCGATATATCAAAGAACATACTGAAAGCACAAATTAATTGTCCTGTTAATGCTGAAAACTTATTCGTTTAGTCGTCGCTCTCTATTATTATTAATATTCGGTTTACTACTAGCATTTTTCATATCAGCAGCTCAGATCGTCACAGCACATGCCACAGCGATTAAAGTTAATGCGATCGAAAAGAGTGGCTTACATCAAACACTCGTGCAAGCAAATCCAGATAATCTTGATGAAAATTCGGTGGAGCTAATCATCAGCGATATGCAGGGTCAGCATGAAGGTAAGATGCGCGGAGTACCAGCATCATATGACTGGTCGCAAACTCCAAGAGTCAAGTTAGGTAACAATCCTGGAGAATTGCAAGCACTAATTGGATGGGGTATCGTCAACGAAGCAGCCGAGGGCAATCCAGCTGCAAATACTCGTGTCGAGCTAGGAGAAATTCACACCTATCTACTACAAAAAAGTAACAACCGATGGTTGGCTTTGCAGAGTTCTATTCCTGTAGGAGCTGCATATAGGGAGGACTTTGCAGGAGGCATCAATATTCCTGCGGATATTCGGCAGGAGCCACAAGGCACTATCTCAGTGACAGCAGGCAATGGATATAATTTTCATTTTTGGTCCAGAAACAGAGCAGGAATAGATCCAAATGATATCGCAGGTGTGTTTACAACGTTTAGAGCCAGATTAATTCTCGATAACCCTAGTCAGCCAGACGATCGCGATATCGCGCGATATCTTGCTCTAGCTGGAGCCGATTATTGGACAAATGTTTGTTCGTCCAGTGGTGAAAGAAATGCAGATGCTGCGATCGGCAAAGCCAAGTATGTTACGCGAGAATGGAAATATTTCAACATGACAACAGCATCTCCAGAAGTTCTCAGAAACAATCCTCCTCCACTGGAGTAGCAGATTTTGACGCATTGGCGTTAGTAACTAGTGCCAATGCCTATAGAGGCTCTGTAAGTCTCAAGCGTGGATTTTTCACGTCCACGTTTGAGCAGAAGCCTGTACAGTAGGAAGCCTGCGATCTTCTCGCAGGTAGTTTACGTTAGCATATGTCAAATTTGTTTTGGCGCTGTTGCCAGGAGGCAAAACTATGGCTCAGATCGTAGACTCCTTACCTAATGAGTACCAAAAGCGCATTCTGTGCAACTATAAGAATGCAACAAGTGGAATTCAAATTGCACGGATTACGAATATTCCTCACTGGTACTTGGAGCGAGTTGTATTTCCCGGTCAGCACTTGCTATTTGAGGCAATCCCAGAAGCGCAGTTAGAGATCCATAGTGCTAAGATAGCTAGCGCTATTCCTGCTGACACCATTCTTTGCGAACAACTCCAAGTTGATGCAGGCGAAGAAAATAACTAGATCGAGATCTGCTCTCACGCTCGAAGCAGCACTACAGGCTGGCATGGCACGGTTGATAAAGGGCGCGTCCTGCACCCTTTATTCAACTTAAGAGAGTTGAACAGCACTTAAATAGTTATTCAGCGTAATGTTTTAATTGGCTCGGCAGGTATTCGCTCTTTCCTTGACTCGGCAAAGAAACTAGAGTAGAAAAAACCTGCTAGGACTGCCCCTAAAATTGGAGCTAGCCAAAACAACCAAAGTTGAGCAATATGCTCCAAGCCAGCAAAAAGTGCTGGACCCGTGCTGCGAGCAGGGTTGACTGAGGTATTAGTTACAGGAATACTAATTAGATGAATTAAGGTCAGTGCTAACCCAATAGCAATGGGAGCAAAACCTTGGGGAGCGCGGCGATCTGTTGCCCCTAAAATCACCATCAAGAACATGAAAGTCATCACGACTTCGGTTAAGAAGCAAGCTGCTAAAGAATAACCACTGGGTGAATGTGTACCGAAACCGTTGGTTGCCAATGGGTTTGAGCCTGCAAGAGTGAAGCCCGCCTTACCGCTAGCAATTAGATAAACAACTCCCGCACCCGCGATCGCACCTATGACTTGGGCAATGATATATGGCAGTAGTTCAGAACCAGGAAATCGCTTGCCAGCCCAGAGTCCGAAAGTTACAGCTGGGTTGAGATGGCAATCAGCAACGTGTCCTAATGCGTATGCGATCGTCAGAACTGTCAAACCAAAAGCGATGGATACACCAACTAGTCCGATCCCTAGTGGAAATGCTGTCCCTTCACCTAGTTTTGCTGCATCTGCTGTAAATGCTGCTGCAAGTACTGCACTACCACAACCGCCAAGAACTAGCCAAAAAGTCCCAATCGACTCCGCTACGCACCGTTTCATAAGTGCCATATTCATCTATTCCTTACACTGAGTAAAAAGTTTTTTACGCAACAGATAAAGACAAACTTTTGACTGAGAAGTGAAGCTTCTTCTCGATCAAAAACGAGTTTGAATTGTATCGTTTTATGCCAGATGCAAAGTAGCTAGAGTATTGCCCTATCTCACAATGCATTCATAAGTTAGAGGACAGATAACAGACCTGTTTCCGTAGACTCTACACTTGAGTTGAACACACTTTACACTT
The DNA here is from genome assembly GCF_003015105.1 of Chroococcidiopsis sp. CCALA 051. Lineage (NCBI taxonomy): Bacteria > Bacillati > Cyanobacteriota > Cyanophyceae > Chroococcidiopsidales > Chroococcidiopsidaceae > Chroococcidiopsis > Chroococcidiopsis sp. CCALA 051. The sequence continues at coordinate 16,452 of NZ_PYCI01000072.1, forward strand.
AATTGAAAGCGAGTTTTATCTACTTAAAGAGATAGTCTAATAGTAGTACTAATGAAGACAGTAGCTGCTCTTAGCCATTTGAACAAACGGGAAAAATTCAATCTGAAAATCTGCCCGCAACTTCTGAATAGGTCGGGATTAATTACAGTAATCTATAGTAGTTCTCAATGATTTGTAAAGTAGGCTTCTAGCCTACGGCAGGCTAGAAGCTGCTCCACGTTCATGAATCAAATAGGATTGCTATAGCAAGCGAGATCGAGCATTTAGCTTTTTCATCAATCCAGGCACTCTATTCCAGGGGACGTTAGAAGTTAATTTGACCAAAACAGAACCAGTAGCAGAAACAACTCGAATAGCTAATGCCAACGGACGATCGCTCAGAATACTGCTATTAATTTCTCAGTGTGAGGAAGGCAGAAAAAACACATAACTTACGGTAGAAACAGCAGGCTTAGTTATCAGCTAGCTTAATGAATATATTGCATCAGATGCAGCAGTACGAGCGTGCGTCGGACATAAATACCATAAATAATAAGTAGGCAAATCATGCAACAGACAGAATACATGACCGACACTTCAGAAGTTAGAGAAACATCAGAATCTACATCTCTAACAACACCATCGACTACAAAACAACTTGAAATGCAGGGACGGCAGATCGGTAACAATATAGTTGCTTTTTTTACGGAACTACCGAAACACGTTAGTAGCTTCTGGCAACAATACAAACAACCAATTACGAGCATTCTTTTAATTTTTGTTGCCTTAATTGCACTCAGAGTCTTGTTTGCAGTCTTGGCTGCTCTCAACAGCATTCCATTATTAGCACCGACGTTTCAACTAATCGGAATTTTCTATTCGGTGTGGTTTGTCTATCGATATCTGCGGACAAAATCTAATCGGGAGGAATTGGCAAGTAAGTTACAGTCACTTTTTGAATAGACGATCGGATTGATATCTGCTGACTATCGATCGCACAGAACGGCGATCGCCTGCACTAACTGCTCTGGTTCTACAGGTTTTGGCAGATGCAGCTGAAATCCTGCTTGCCTTGCAAGTTGGCGATCGCACTCTCCAGCGTAGGCAGTTAGGGCAATTGCCGAAACTTGCCCCCCTGCTTGCGGCGATCGCTGCCTGACTTGTTGCATTAACATGTAGCCATCGAGATCTGGCATTCCAATATCGCTAATCAAAACGTTAGGGACGAAGCGATCGAAGATAAGCATTGCTTCTGCTGCCGATGCTGCGACCTGCACTTCTGCCCCATACTGTTCTAAAACGAATTGAGCTAAATTCAACATATCGGCTTCATCATCTACGACTAACACGCGAATACCTTGTAAAGGACAGGCAAGAAAGGATGAAGTGGCGCTTCGATCGCTCATTTCTGAGCTTTCATCCTGAAGCAGAGGTAAACTGACGGTGAAAGTTGCTCCCTTTGCTTCTCCAAGGCTTTCGGCTTTGACTGTACCCCCATGTAACTCGGTGATGTGGCGTACAATTGCCAGCCCTAATCCTAATCCGCCAAATTTTCGTGTCGTTGTCCCATCTTCTTGCCGGAAGTAATCAAATACGTATGGTAAGAAGTCTGAATTAATTCCTTTTCCAGTGTCGCTGACTTGGATTTTAGCGTAGTTGGTAATTGGTAATTGGTAATTGGTAATTGGTAGTTGGTAGTTGGTAGTTACTGAGTGGCTGGTGGCTGGCGGCTGGAATTGCTTCCTTGTCTCCCTTGTCTCCCTTGTCTCCCTTGTCCCCGACTCCCGACTCTCGACTCCCGAAGCTACTCCCATCAGCGAAACCTCAATCCGCCCCCCTGACGGGGTGAATTTAACGGCATTAGAGAGTAAATTCCACACAACTTGTTGGAGACGATTTGCATCCCCACAGACTAATCCTACGTTGGGGGCAAATTGAGTTTGAATCTGAATGTTTTTTGCTCGTGCTGCCAAGCGCACGGTTTCTATAGCTGCCTCAATTGTAGTGGTTAAGTTGACCGAGGTGATGTTGAGCGCCATTTTTCCTTGTAATATGCGCGAGACATCTAACAAGTCTTCAATGAGTTGCGTTTGTAGTTTGGCATTGCGCTCGATCGTTTCTAGGGCGCGATCTGTTGCTTGTGCGTCAAATTTGCGAGAACGCAGCAGTTTTGTCCAACCTAGTATCGGGTTGAGGGGCGATCGCAATTCATGGGATAGTACAGCCAGAAACTCATCTTTAATTCGATTGGCAGCTTGGGCTTCTTCCCGTGCTACTCGTTCCTGCTCCAGCAGTTGTTCGCGTTCGGCTTCAGCTTGTTTTTGCTTGGTGATATCGCGTGAGATTGATAGCAGTTGTGCAACCTGTCCCGATGCATCTCGGATCGGCGTGATTATGACATCCCACCACTTCGACTTGCCCTTTGCCGTGGGACAGAAGCCTTGAAATTGACCGACATTGCCCGCTTTGGCTACGGCGATCGCTGCTTCTGCACTTTGGCGATCTTCACCCTGCCAGTAATCAAGCCAGTTCGTGTCGAGGAAAGCTGTAGGATTGTCAATTTCTAGAAGAGCCAAGCCGCCTGTATTCACGTAAAGGAGTCGCCCATCTAAGGATAAAACTTTAATGCAGTCTTGACTGCTTTCTAAAATGCGTCCCTTCAGTTCTTCACTCTTTCGCAGGGCTTCCTCAGCTTGTTTGCGATCGCTAATATCCCGATAGTAGAGGGAAAGCCCGCTGGATGAGGGGTAAGCGTGAACTTCAACCCACATGTCGTATGGTTGATAATATTCCTCAAACTCAACCTTGACTTGCTCGAAGAGGGCTCGACGATATTCAGATTCAAACCGACTGCCAATTGTATCGGGAAATACTTCCCACAAAGTTTTACCCAGCAACTCTTCTGGTGTTTTTTGCGTCAATTTTGCTGCTGCTGGGTTGACATAGGTATAGCGAAACTCGCGATCGAAGGCAATAAATGCATCTGTCACCCGTTCGAGTATGATTTGTTCCCGCCGCGCTGCCTCTTGCCGCATTTGCGACAGCTTCAGGGTTGCTTCGACTCGCGCTAACAACTCGCGGGCAGAAAAGGGTTTGATCAAATAATCATCGGCTCCTGCTTCCAACCCTTCGACTCGTGCCTCTTCTCCCGCCCGTGCCGAGAGGAGAATTATTGGCACTTCCCTGGTCTGGGGATCGGCTCGTAGTGCTTGCAACAGTCCAAAACCATCGAGTCCCGGCATCATTACGTCAGTTAACACCAAGTCGGGAAGGCGATGGTCGCGAACGGCAGCCAAGGCAGCTAATCCATCTGACACAGCTTCGACTTCGTATTCCCGACCTAGCAACCTCTTGACATAATCGCGCATGTCTGCATTGTCATCAGCGAGGAGAATGTAGGTAGGGGAGTCGGGAGTCGGTAGGGGCGCACTGCTGTGCCCCCGTACTGGGGAGTCGGGAGTTGGGTGTAATTCTTCACTGCTCTCTACTCCCTGCTCCCTGCTTCCTGCTTCTGGTAGCCAGCGCAGTGCTTCTTCAACATAGGGAGCTGTACCTAATGCGGTTGAAGCTAGAATTCGCGGGCTGCTAATCCGCTCTGGAGGTAAATGAGCTTTCCCTGTAGGAATCGACACGGTGAAGCAACTGCCCGATCCTAGAACGCTGGTGACTTGCACCGTACCACCGTGCATTTGTACCAATTCTCGCACCAAAGATAAACCAATTCCCGACCCTTCAAAAGTGCGTCCTTGCGCTCCTTTAACGCGGTGAAAACGTTCAAATAAATGGGGAATTTCGGCAGCGGGAATTCCGATTCCGGTATCTTGTATACTCAGCTGGACGCAATCGCCTAACCACTGCAAACTGACGGTAATTTCTCCAGCCAGCGTGAACTTGAAAGCATTTGAGATCAGGTTTAAAACAATTTTTTCCCACATTTCCCGATCCACATACACGGGTGCAGGTATGGGCGGGCAATTAACCGATAAGCGCATTCCAGCTCGTTCGAGCGCGGCACGAAAGACGCTGGCTAGTTCGGCGGTAAAGCTAGCTAGATCGGTGGGTTCGTAGGAGGCTTGCACCCGTCCGGCTTCAATTCGAGAAAAATCGAGTAGCGTATTGACCAATTTCAGCAAGCGGAGTCCGTTGCGCTGCACCATCTCCAACTGTTTGCGGTCTTCTAGCGGTAGGAGGCTAGAGCAGCGGAGCAAGGTTTCTTCTATTGGACCCAACATCAAAGTCAGTGGGGTACGAAATTCATGTGACACATTGCTAAAAAAAACAGTTTTGGCGCGATCGATTTCTGCTAAAGCCTCTGCCCGTTTGCGTTCTTCTTCGTAAGCTTGGGCATTGGCAATACTCGCAGCAATCTGCGCTGCTACCAGATCGATGAATCCTTTGTAGTTATCGTCGAACAGCCGAAACGGATTCAAACCAGCAACTAATATCCCTGCCTTCCCTGTCTGACCGGAGGGAGCAATCGGTACGGCTACAGCTTGATGAGGCGATCGCTGCCAAGCACCCATCGGTAGATTGCTAAAATGCGACTCTAGATCGGAAACTAGCATTGCCTGTTGTGTCTTTAACACCCGGGCAAAGGGCAAAACCGAATTCTCATCTAATGCAACTGTTTCGGGGGCTACTGCGTGTCCCCGTTCGATCCCACTCGTCCCAGCCAGAGAAAGGCATTGCTGCTCTGGATCGACTAAATATATGGCAGCGAAGGGCAGATCGTAAAGATTGGTTTGCAAACAGCTAGCGCTCAGCGTACAGGCTGCATCAAATGTCCGTGCATCTGCTGTTTTCGCTGCTAGCTCTTGCAACAGTGCCAACTGACGTTCGCCGATGACACGCTGTGTATCGTCCGTGTTAGCGCAGATAATGCCCCCTGTGCCACCATCATCATCGGGAATTGGGCTATAGGAGAATGTATAATAGGTTTCCTCTGGGTAGCCGTTGCGCTCCATGATCAGCAACAGTGATTCGTCATAGGTTCCTTCATTTTTCAGCAGTACCGATTCTGCACGGGGAGCAACCCGATCCCAAATTTCGCGCCATACAACAGCAGCAGGTTGTCCTAATGCCTCTGGATGTTTGCCACCAACAATAGACTTGTAGGCATCGTTGTAGAGATTGATTAGCTCCTCACCCCACCAGACAAACATTGGTTGGCGACAGGTAAGCATAATCCGCACGGCGGTTTTCAGACTCTGCGACCAATGCTGCGGTACACCCAGCGACGTTTTCGACCAATCTTTTTCTCGCATCCGCGCGCCCATCTCGCCGCCACCGAGCAGAAAATTGGTATTGGCATTGCTGGATGATATTGACTCTTGCGTCATTCTTTCTCTCTGCCGCTCTACTTTTGAGTCATCTCTGAGCTTAGTGGTAGTTGCCGCTTCGGGCTAATAATTGTTGGCTGTTCGAGGACGATCGCTTGTATTAGTAATGGATTTAGAGAAAGGTGCATAAGTCCAGGCAAATGTGACACTGATCTAATTTATTTCATACTATCCCCCATAAGATAGAAATAAGTTTCTATCTCAAGACAGAATTTTGGAGTTTTTATCTAGCTACACTCGATCGCTAAACTTAATTATAAAAAAGATTTCCTTTCTTGAACTGGGATGCGGCAGCCAGGAGTAAATCAATCGTCTATCGCTCGATCGACTTTTCGATAATCTTCTAAATAAAATTCTGAGAAAATTGAAGCAGCAATACGCTCTATTTTGACTTTTAACTTTTAACTTTTGAATTGTTCTAGTAGGTTCTTGTACCCTCTAAAATTTTGAAATTTGAAATTTGAATTGGTTCGATCGAGCATTTCCAATCCAGCTGCAATCACCTCCTCTGGGGAAATATCTAAACATTCCATGTTGTAGGGACAGGTGAAGGCGTAGCAAGGACTGCAAACTGTGGGACGGCGGAGGAGTTTAACAGGAGCATAGCAGGGTTGCCATTGAGATTCGAGTTCAGTACCAGCAAAGAGAATGACGCTTGGAGTGTTGGTAGCATCAGCAATATGCATGGTAGATGTGTTATTGGTTAGAACCAATCGGGCATTGGCAATCAGGGCAGCAAATTCAGCGAGACTAGTCGCACCAATCAGATCGATCGCGTCGCCTAAAATATCGAGTAAGGGGCGGGCGCGATCGCGATCCTTATTGGTTCCCGTGACGACAATAGGTAAACTCGTCATTTGAGATAATTGACGGGCTGCTGTTGCAAAGCGGCAGTCGTCGTAGTTGCGAGATTGGCAAGTCGTCCAGGGATTGAGCAAGATGTAAGAATTTGGGATTGCTGCTGTTATAGTTTGAGGAACGTGCAAGCAAAGACGGCGATCGCGCACTTTAAACCCAACTGCTTCAATTAAGCGCAAATTCCGCTCTACTTGGTGAATTTCATCCGGTAAGGGGTCAACCCAATGCGTTAATATTCCTTGTCCCGACTCCTTCGATTCTCCTAAACGCAATCCAATTCCGGCTAAATAGCAAACTAAAGCAGCTGGGTAAGGGCTTTGACTAAAACTTGTCAAAATAATTGCCGCATCAAATTGACGTTGGTTTAAAGTCTCAATTAGTTTCCATTCTCGCGCCGGATCGAAGTCCAATCGTCCCAAATCTTGCCATAGGACTCGCCAGGATAAGACTTCATCTACCCACGGCAGTAGAGGTTGTGTCAATGCCCCGGCTGGGCTTGCCATTAAGGTTAATTTGGCAGTGGGAAGGTTTTCTTTAATCGTTCGCAGGACAGGACTAGTCATGATGACATCACCAATATTATCTAGGCGCATGACTAGGATGTTGCGGAGATCCCCCCAACCCCCCTTTTTAAGGGGGGCAGTAGTTTCTGGCGCTACTAGTTGAGGTGAGGGGGCAGCAGTTTCTCGCGCCTCTGCTGGAGGCAGAGAGATAGCAGTATCTCGCACCGCTTCTAACTCCCCCCTTAAAAAGGGGGGCAGGGGGGGATCGTCAAGCTCCTCCTGCCGATCCAAGAATTTCGCCGCTGCTGCCAAAACCGATGCAACAGATATATCCTCCGTACAGGAGTGCCAATCGAAAGGACAAACACCACTGTACCAACAGCTTTGTTCGGTAAAATTGCGAATGACTCGTTCGGAACATTCAGGATAACCCTGCAAGTTAATATGAGGTGCGGGTTGTCCGTAGCGTTCGTGCCAAGCAGGACCGAAGAGGGTAATAGTAGGCACGTTAAGAGCAGCAGCAATGTGAGCGGGTCCGGTATCAACTGCGATCGCTAAATCTGCTTGGGATATACCCGCTGCCAGTTCCCGCAGGGTTCCCCGTTGCCAAATTCGTGCTGTCTTGTCAATTTCTGCCTTAATCTGCCGCGCCATCTCTTCATCGTCGCCTCCAGCAACAATAATGGTGGCGTTATATTTCTGTTGTAAGGCTTTGCCGACAGTAATGAAATTCTGTGTTGACCACCGCTTGATTGGCATTGCCGAATCGGGAATGAGGAAGACCAAGGGACGGTATGCGGCTCCAAATGTTTGTCGAGCTGTGGCTATTTCACTTTCTAGCAGGTGAATCAGATCCCCCCAACCCCCCTTAAAAAGGGGGGCTAGAAGAGGCGTTTCCTGTTCGTGGGGAACGAGAAGTGGCGTTTCCTCAAGGGAGGCTAGAAGAGGCATTTCCTGTTCGTGGGGAACGAGAGGTGGCGTTCCCCCCTTATTAAGGGGGGCTAGGGGGGATCTTCCGTGGCGTAGTCCAGCAGTTGCAATTAAACCCTCTTCATACAAAACTTGACAAAAGCGATCGCTTATGAGTTGGTTATCAGGCGGGTTGCGCCATAAATTCGTTACCGTGCGTTTAGCACCACTATTGTGAATTAGCTCGGCAATGCCATCATAATTGACATCTGAAACAATTAGATCGAAATTCTGTTGAATCAGAATCTGCTCGACCGATTGACGGGCTGCTCCTCGCTGGGCAAAAATGACTTCATGTATGTGGCGATCGCTTTGTAGCAGTTCGCCACCTGGAGGAAAAGTTAGCACCGCGATCCGTGCTTGAGGATGGGACAATGCCAAAGCTTTAATCGCTGGTAGCGCGATAATTAAATCCCCAATTCCTCCCAATAATTCAATAAATAAAATTCGCTTCACTTTGACTAACAAATTGGTAATAAGTGTGGCGCGTCAACGCTGCGATCGCTAATTGTGGTTGGTAATTCTTGATGATATGCTCCTGATGGGAGTAAACCGCAACCGCCATATTTTGCCATCAGCCGCAATTGTACTAACACGTCCTCGCCGCAAGCATGGGGAGGAAGTTCTTGCCAAAAATTGTATCCGCCGATATCTAATAATTTTTGGCGATCGTAGATGGCACAACCGCTTGCCCAGGCTATACGATATTTACGCGGGCGATCGCTAGTAATGTTAAAGCGTTGTTGAATGTGATGTAAGTTTGCTGCATTGTGCAAGCGCCACCGTTCCCAAGCTGGGGTTCCAGATTTCACGACTTCTGGCGTTACTGGTGTGTCCCAAAACTCAATATTTTGTTCGTGGGGACGAATATCGTTAATAAAACTAAGACCGATAAATGCATTTCCTACAAAACCGCATTTTTCCTCTTGAATAGCTGTAAGTAAATTTTGGAGGACATAAGGTTCCAAAATTATATCATCATCTAAAAAAATGACATAGGTAGCAGTCGCTTTATCTAATAAAAATTGACGTTGTTCGGCAATGCCACGCCGAGGTAAATTCTTGTAAGTTTTAACTAAATGTCCGTGGACTTCAAGTACTCGCATCACTGCTTGTACTTCCCGAGTTTCAAATATATCTCGATCTTCAGTTTGATCGGAAATAATTACTTGAAAATCTCAATAAGTTTGGGCGCAAAGGCTAGCTAAAGTTACAGCTAAAGCTACTGGGCGATCGCAGGTTGGAATTAAGACATCAATTGTTCTATAATCGTCTTTCGTCACAATTTGGCTCCAAGATGTTACTGCTCTCACAACTTGGTTGCGCGAACAGGCATAGCTGGCTGACGAACCTGTAATAGTTCTAACGCAGCATCTACAACTCTTTCAGGTTCGACTAGGCGCAAGCAGTGGTAATGTCCTTCAGGACAAATGCTTTTATAGCAAATCCGACAAGGAACGTCGTGAAAAATAACGCGATTTAAAACTTCCCAAGGGGTGTGTTGTGGGTTAGTTAAAGCATAAAGATCGACAACTGGTGTCCCAACTGCGGCAGCAATATGTACGGGTGCAGTATTATTAGATATTAATAAATGTGCTTTTTCTACTAATGCAGTAAGTTCGGATAAGTTTAGTCTATTAACGAGAGAAAAAGAAGGCGATCGCATTTGTAATCGAATTGATTCGACGAGTTCTATTTCTGATTCTATACCTGTAAAAATAACTTGAATATTATAGTCTTGCACTAATTTACGTGCGGCGATCGCAAAACTTTCTGGAGGATAGCGACGAGAAATTGCTGTTGCACCTGGATGCATAATAATCCAAGGTTGGCTGAAATTAATTCTAATTTTCTCAAGTAAGTTTTGAATATTTTTTCTCGCAATTTCTGATATCTGTACTCGCAAGCGTTTATCTTCAACTTTACTACCAATGCTGGCGACTAAATCGAGTTGACGTTGAACTTCGTGACGGGTGAAATTTTCTGGTTCTGGATCTTTAATCCAATCGGTTAGTAATTGATAAGGGTTTTCATGACAATGCGCTAATCGCAGTGGAATACCTGCCATGTAGCAAAGAAAGGCAGTGGGTAGAGGACTTTGACTGTAAACCGTAAAAATGACTGCTGCGTCAAAATTTCTGGCTTTAAGTTCGGAGATAATCGCATATTCAGGCTCGCTATTTTGGCGGGTTGCAGTTGCTTTTAACCAGGGAGAATCGTAAACAATTAAGTCATCAATATCTGGTAAAAGTGGTGCAACTACAGCACCTGCTGAAGAAGTCATTAAGGTAATATGGCGATCGCAGTGGGAAGTTTTTAAAGCACGGATGGCGGGAGTTGTCATAATCACATCGCCAATCGTGTCTAGTCTGACACAGAGAATTTTTTTGGCGGTATTCCAGGTTGGTGACATAGATATTTTTGTGTCGCGCAAAGACGCAAAGGCGCAAAGATGGCAAGGTAATTAGATTGAGGGGAGTTTGGAGAAGGTTTGATAGATGCGGTTGACTATTGCGGTTGTAGAAATGTTACTGACGTAAGGTAAGATTTTGACTTCGCCGCCTAGTTCTTCTATTAGAGGAACTTCGGGTAGCATTTCTGAGGTGTAGTCTCCTCCTTTGACATAAATATCAGGACGGATAATTTTAATCAGTTCGCTAGGGGTTGATTCGGCAAAAGGAATGACATAATCGACGCTTTCCAAAGCAGAGAGAATTGCCAAGCGATCGCTCAAACAATTTACAGGACGATTTGCTCCTTTTAATTGTCGAATACTCTCATCTGAATTAACACCAACGATGAGAATGTCGCCTAATTCTTTTGCTTGTTTTAGATAGGTAACGTGTCCGAGATGTAGAAGATCGAAACATCCATTGGTAAAAACAATTTTGTGTTTCCAATTGCGGTGTTCTTGGATCGAAGTTACTAGCGATTCCCGACTGACAACTAGTTTTTGATTACCGGAAAGAGACTGGTGTAATGCTGATAAGCTACAAGTCGTCGTACCTGATTGAGTTACCACAATTGCTGCTGTTGCAGATGCAATTGATGCGGCAAGTTTTCCTGCTGCACCTGCGGCTAAGGCAAGGGTTAAGCCGCTTACGAATGTATCTCCTGCGCCTGTTGCTTGGCTGTTGGACGTGGGATGGGAAGGGATAATGTAGGGTGGATTGTTACGCTCAAAAATGATGGCTCCCTCGGCATCTAGAGTGACTGCGGCGAGTTGAGTGTTAATTAAATCGAGTAGTTTTTCTCCCCAGTCTACAATTTGCTGAATTCGTTCTTTTCCTTTTAAAGCTGAGATCTCTAATAGTTGAATAGCTTGCTGATAGTTGGGTTTAATTGCAGTGATATTAACAGACTGAAAATTTTTCAACTGTTTAGAATCAACAACTATAGTTCGAGGATAATGTGTTTGAAGTTGAGCTATTGTCTGAATAATTCTTGGGGTGAGAATTCCACCACCGTAATCTGAAATTACAGTTGCGTCACAAGTTGGATAAAGACGGTTTAAGTTTTCGATCAGTTGGTTTTCAATTTGAGGATCGATGTTTTCTGTACTACCGCGATCGCACCTTAGGAGTAATTGAGAGTCAGAGGAAATGCGTTGTTTGAGTAAAGTTTGCCTTTGGTTAGAAGCGATTAGATTATGAGTGGAAATTCCTCGTTCTTGAAGAGTTCGTTTTAAGCGATCGCCTTCTAAATCGGTTCCTATGACTGATAGAAATGATACACTTGCTCCCAAACGAGCGATATTTGCTGCTGTATTTGCTGCTCCTCCAGGTACGTCTTTCAAGCTATTAATATCGACGATGGGAACGGGTGCTTCTCGGCAAAGGCGGTTAGAGGTTCCTTCTAAGTAACAGTCTAACATTGCCTCGCCGATCGCAAGAACGTGCAAGTTTGTCCATTTATCGAGATACTGTTGGGCAATCATAATTTATATTCCATAGTTTTGTTTTTGTGTCACGCAAAGGCGCGGAGGCGCAAGGGGTTTCTCGCGTTCTAGATATGAAGAATGTTAAGAATAGGCGTGTTTTTTCTGTGGAGGTGAGCGATCGCTTGCCATAATTACCGCAGCAGCTTCCCGTAAGTTGTTGACGATAAAGTTGGGTAATCGCGATCGCGATAGTTGCCATTCAGTTTCATTGCCATTGTCAATTAAAATTGTGCGGCAACCTGCTATATTTCCTGCTTCAATATCATTTAAAATGTCACCAATCATCCAAGATCGATCTAATTTAATTGAGTGTTCCTTTGCTGCTTTTTTCAGCAAGCCAGGATTGGGTTTACGACAGTCGCAATCAATCGCAAATTCTGTGATAACTCCTTGAGGGTGGTGAGGACAATAATAAAAACTGGCTAGAGAAACACCAGCAGTAGCCAATAATTGCCGCAAATGTTTCTCTACATTTATGAGAGCGCTTTCTGGAAAGTAGCCGCGTGCTATACCAGATTGGTTTGTAATAATAAAGATTTGGTAGTCAGCAGCGGCTAACATTTGCACTGCTTCTAATGCACCTGCACAAAGTCGAATTTTATCTGGATCGATGTTGTAAGGAACATCTTCAATTAAAGTACCATCTTTATCCAGAAAAACTGCTTTCATATTTAGTAGGGAGCAGGGAGCAGGGAGTAGGGAGTAGAGGGCAAAAGTAGACTTAATCCAAAATCTAAAATTGAATTAGGGCCAAGAACTTTCTTTCATTGGTAAAACCATGATTTCTGGAATTACCGTATCGGCTGGTTGCATTAATAGATATAAAACTGTTTGAGCAACGTTTTTTGGATCTTGTAATGTGCTTAAATCGAGTTCGGAAAAACGTTCTGTTAAAAAAGGGGTTCGCATCCCGCCAGCGACCACAGCAGTCACTTTAATATTGTGCGGTCTACCTTCAACATGTAGAGCATGAGAAAAGCCTAATAATCCCCATTTACTAGCATGATAAGCTGATGCGTTCGCCCACGCTCGTTTAGCCGCCGTCGAAGTAATATTAATAATAAAACCGCCTCCCTGTTCTCTCATTGGGGTAAAAACGGCTTTAGACATAATAAAGGGCCCCGTTAAATTCACATTGAGAATACGCTCCCATTCTTGAACGGGCATTTCTTCAATTGGAACGGTTAAATCTACGCCTGCGTTATTAACTAAGACATCTATTCTGCCGTACTGAGAAACAATTTTTGCGATCGCAGTTTCAATTTGTGCGGCATTAGTAACATCAAGTGCAACTGCCATTGCTTCTTTGCCGCTATCGCGTAAGCTTTGCGCAACTTTTTCTGCTAATTCAAGACGAACATCAGCAATAATGGTGGTAATTCCTGCATCAGCTAAGATATGACAAATTGCTTCACCTAATCCGCGTGCGCCACCTGTAACTAGTGCTACTTTTGCAGTTAAATTTTGCATAATTTTTTCCGTTTTGATTTGTTATTGGGTAATGGGTAATTGGTCACTGATAACTGATAACTGATAACTGCTCCCGGCTCCCGGCTCCCGGCTCCTTGCTCCCAGATAGTTGTGGAACGGTTAATAGTTTTTCCTCTACCAATTCGCACAATAAATGCACTACTAACAACTGAACCTCTTGAATTCGTTGCGGATCGTTGGCAGGAACGCGAATTACAATATCTGCAAGTCCTACTAGTTCGCCACCGTTACCACCAAGGAGGGCAATGCAACTAAGATTTTGCTGGCGTGCTGCTTGGAAAGCGTTGATAACATTACGCGATCGCCCACTGGTACTAATACCGAGCAATATATCTCCAGGTTGAGCAAAGGTTTTCACCTGTCGGGCGAAAATGTCGTCATATCCCACATCATTCGACCATGCAGTCAGAATTGCACTATCAGCCGTTAGTGAGATCGCGGGTAGTCCTGCCCGATAGGGACAGCGAAAACGACCGACGAATTCGGCAGCCAGATGCTGCGCTTCAGCCGCACTGCCACCGTTACCGCAGATTAAGACTTTTCCCCCTTGGGCAAAGCAGTGGCTTAATTGCTTGGCTGCTGCGAGAATTCCTTCACTCAGGGTAGCTTTAGATGCTTGAAAAGCTTGAATTGCTGCATCAAAACTACTTGCGATCGCTGCCAATTCATGCATAGAATTACCAACCAATTTGCTACCTGCTAAAACTGTTTCGTATAGCGCAGCAATCTCGCTAGTAACCTTTTGCCAGGTGAAGCACCGTTCGACGTGGCGGAGTGCCTGTTTGCCTAAAAGGTGTAACAAAGAGTGGTTTTGGAACAGAAACGCAAGGCGATCGCCTAGTATTTCCGGTTCGTTGGGTGCAATTAAATATCCCGTCTCTCCATCTTTAACTGTAAATTTAATCCCTCCCACATTCGAGCCGATGACGGGCGTACCGCAAGCCATTGCTTCTAAAGGGGTAATGCCAAACGGTTCGTACCAAGGAGTCGTCACAAAGACATCCGCCGCACTGTAAAAATATTTCAGTACCTCGCGCCCTCGATGACCGATAAACGTGACGCGATCGCCGATTCCCAAAGTAGATGCGATTGCGTTTAAGCGACCGATCTCAGGCGTAATTTGCGGATCGGGATGAACGGACTCGCCCCCCACAATGAGCAAACGTGCTGTAATTTCATGCTGCTCGACCAAACGCGCAAACCCTCGGATCGCATTATCCACACCTTTACGAGGAACTAGGCGACCGAGTTGCAGTACGATCCTTTCCTGTTGAGGTATACCTAAACTCAATCGTGCTTGGAAGCGATCGATCTGCCAGAACTCCGAGCGATCGAAACCGCAGGGAATCACCTTAATCTTTTCAGGATCGGCTGGATAAAGGGAAAGTAAATCTTCTCGATCTTGGGGACACTCGGCAATAATTTTGTCGGCTTCCCGCACGATCCGATCTTCAATTGCAAAGCGTTCGTCAGGAAATCGATCGGCATTGCCTTGATGCAAACGCCGTACCCGTCCCAACGCATGAAACGTAACCACAAAGGGAATTCCTCGTTGGCGCTTAATTTCTGCGGCAACTAAGGCTGACATCCAGAAATTGGCGTGGATCAGGTCGTAGCGCCACAGACGATCCATAAAAGCGATCGCATTGGCAGTAAATTCCTCCATATGCGGTAGTAATGCCTCTTTAGGTAATACCTCCGGTTTACCTGCGCTAACGTGAATAATTCTGACTCCGCAATGCCACTCCACCACCTCTGGTAATTGGGGGCGATCGCGCCGCGTGAATACATCAACGCTATAACCAATTGCTGCCAAGTGTTTTGCTACCTGACCCACATAAACATTCTGACCACCACTATCAACCCCCCCAAAAATTCCTAACGGGGTGGCATGTTCGCTAATTAGGGCAATGTGTTTTGTCATTTGTTATTTGTCATTTGTCATTTGTCATTTGTCATTGGTAAGAGAG
>NZ_PYCI01000073.1:0-31189 GCF_003015105.1 Chroococcidiopsis sp. CCALA 051
GGGTTGGGGGGATCTGACTGCCCTCCTTCCCTAGCAGGCTCTCACTGCCCCCCTTCTCAAGGGGGGTTGGGGGGATCGGAACCGCTCCCAGTGCCACATCTCCCCAGCGCATCACGCTCGCAGCCGCAGTAGCACCCGCACCATTTGTATAGACAAGTACCAAGTCATTTTCACAAATTTTGCCCTCAAAGGCTGCGTGGTAAAGATTCGCCACAGGCAGTACTGCTCCGATATTGGCATAGCGAGGGTAGAGATTTATCGTGCGCCCTGGATCGATGCCCAATGCCCGCGTGCAAACGTTAGCATACCAAGCTGTGGGAGTATTGAAAGCAAAAAAGTCAATCTGCTCCAAAGTCACGCCAGCCGTAGCAACAGCACCATGACAACAAGCACGGACAAAATCTACGGCTGTTTCAGCTAAAAGGCTGGCATCCTTACCTGTTTTGGTGCGTATCCAAGGTTTACCCTGCGTATCGGTTGCGATTTCGTGCAAATATGCACCACAGGTAGCGGCAGTAGGAACGATTTTAGTACCGAGAATTCCTTGGTTGGGTTTGAGCGCGCTCACTACGAAAGCGCCTGCACCGTCCCCGACAGACCAAGAGAGAGTATCTTCCTCATCGACAGAGTGAGAGCCAATGTAAGAAACAACCACCAGCACATGACGATATAGTCCCGTTTGTACTAACGCCCAAGCGTTTTGCAGCGCCACCAAAGCACTCGAACAAGTTGATTCCAGATTCCAAGCAGGGCAAGATAATTCTAGTTTGCGGACGAGATCGGCGGCGCTACCTGGGGCAATGCGATCGCTACACAGCGAGGTGACAATCGCCAGATCGATTTCCTCAGTAGCAAGTTTTGCCGCAGCGATCGCTTCCCTAGCCGCATCACACTCCAGTGTCAGCGATGACTCGTCTAGATCCAATACCCGCCGCTCGACATTACCTCGAAAAGGATCTGCTAAATATGGCTTCACCTCTTGCGACCAGATTTCTATGCCACTTGCGTCGGTGGAAAATGCCGTAGGTTGCTCTAACCTAACTCTCTTGGGTGAGGCACGATCGACTAACTCAGGAAACTTTTCACGCCAATAATCGTTGGTACGAACTATACGCGGAAATTTAACTGCAATCGATCGAATACCGACGGGAAGATTCATAAGCTGGGGGAAAAGTCAAAAGTTAAAAGTCAAAAGTCAAAATTGAGGAGACAGGAGGAAGACAAGGAGGACAAGGGAGACAAGGGAGCAATTCAAAATTGATATAGATTCCCTGCTCGTGCGCTCCCTGCTCCCTGATAACCACTCACTTCATAACTAAATTGGTTAACATCGTATTCATCTTATTAACCGATTCGATGTATTCTTTGTGCGGCTCGGATTCTGCTACGATTCCTGCTCCAGCATTTAAATAAATCCTGTCGCCATATTGGTAAGCCGAGCGGATGGCGATCGCTAAATCTGTCGCGCCATTACTATCTACCCAACCAATACCACCAGCATAAATTCCTCTTGGTTCTGTTTCCAGGCGATCGATCCATTCTATTGCTCTAGCTTTGTCTATTCCAGACACGGTAATTCCTGGGAATAACACTTTCAAAGCGTCCCACAAAGTTTTTTCAGGGCGGAGTTGACCGCCGACGCGAGATGATAAATGTTGCACGCAGCGATATTGTTTCACCTGCATAAAATCAAAAACTTGTACTGTTTCCGGCACGCAAACTGATGCCATCTCTGTTTGTGCCAACCAAATCGATAGTGCGTGTTCCTTCACCTCTTTAGCATCAGTAAATAGTTCGTGCTTCAGACGCGCATCCTCTGCTAAATTCTCGCCTCGCGGTCTGGTTCCCGCTAACGGATTTGTCATCACGAAACCATCGGGACTGACTTGCAGTAAAATCTCAGGGCTAAAGCCCACCGCAGCGATGTTTTCAAGCTGCAAACAATACGATCGCGCGCAATTGTTACTTTTTGACCCTAAAGTATAGGTTCCTAACACGTCCATATTGCCTTTGACTTGCACAGAACGGGAGATAATCGCTTTGTGTAGGTCGCCACTGCGAATTGCTTGGATTGCTGCATCAACTCGATCTTGATAGCGATCGCGATCGCCCTCATCAAGTGCCGGAAGTGTAGGTACGTAATTTTTTGAGTCGCTTTCACCTACCAATGCTGCTTGCACTTTTGTGAGTGGTTGAAAACTTCTAATCCGTACTCCCTTAGCAGTAATGCAAAGTTCGGTTTCTGGGACTAAAAAGTAGAGTAAGGGCTGCTGGATTGCCTTTGAGTAGGGGTAGTAGAAGCGAGACAGATCGAAACTTACATAACCGTATGCCGTCCAGTTTTCAATTGGTAAAGATGCTAAGGCAGATTCTACTTGCTTTAGCGGATCGGCGATTGGATGCGATCGCACTTCATCTTTGAATCTGTAAGTAACAGCTTCCGTACTTACCATGACTTCAGCTAAGGCATTACCAGCTATCCGAACTTCACGTTCGTTTTGGTACATAACATAATTCGAGAACAGCCCAGCATCCAATAGATTCTGCAACAGTGTCAGAGGCTGTCTCTGACCTGGAACAAACATTTCTGCGTAAGTGAGGAAATTACTGACTACCTGGTACATCCGGTCATGCCTTTTTCTACGTAGTTAAACATTGGCGATCTGGCGTAATGAACGACGGTGAATTTTTCCAGTCGGAGTGCGCGGTAAAGTTTCTAAAAAGTAAATTTTTTTCGGAGCTTTGAAATGGAGGAGTTTTGTCCTAGCCAGTTGGCGAATGCTCTCTTCCAGTTCGCTAGAAACTGTCACACCAGCTTTCAGACTGACATAGGCGATAATTTGGTTCAGATGTTCGCCATTGTTAGATTCTGGTAGTACGGCAGCATCGAGAACGCATTCGTGCTGAAGCAAGACATCTTCAATTTCAAATGGTGACACCCACATACCATTGATTTTGAAGAAGTCATCCTTACGTCCCATAAACCAAAAATAGTTATCCACATCTGTGAGATATTTATCTCCAGTTCGCATCGTTTTACCGTAGAGAGCAGCGCGTGTTTCTCGCAAGCGGTTCCAGTACCCGAGCATCAAACTGTCTCCGCTAACTTCTAAGTCACCAATCTCGCCTGGAGCTAGAGGAGAACCATTTTCATCTACGACTCTTACTTCGTAACCAGGGACAGGACGACCAGAACTACCCGGTCTGCATTCTCCCGGTCTATTCGATAAAAAGATATGTAATAACTCAGTTGTACCAATACCTTCACAGATTTCTAGACCGTAAATTTCTCGCCACTTGTGCCAAATCGTTTTGGGTAGTTGCTCGGCTGCTGAGAGACAAAGACGGAGCGAGGATACATCTAAAGGAGCAATTTCATGTACCGATAGCATTCCGGCATAAGCGCTAGGTATGCCGAATAGAACTGTGGGTTGGTAGCGTTGAATGTCGGAAATGATGTCAAAAGCGTTATTAGCATCAGATAGTACGGCAGCCGCACCAACTGCCATTGGCATGTACAGGGTGTTCCCTAAGCCATAGGCAAAAGGCATCTTGGCAACTGAGTAAACAATGTCATCTTGGTGTAAGTCCAGAATGGCATTGCCGTAGTGCTGGCTGCAAACTCCCATACTTTGGTGTAGGTGAATCACTCCTTTTGGTTTGCCCGTACTGCCAGAAGTGTAAAGCCAAAAAGCTGGTTCATCTCCAGATGTTTCGGCGCAAACTAGCAATTCGTTTTGTTGGTGCAGCAAATGCATAAATGAGTTTTCCCCATTCACCAACAGTACGTGGCGCAAGCACTGAGACTGAAGCGGAGTTAATTTCTCTTGCCAAGCTTGGGTCGTCAACAGGATTTTGGCGCGTGAATCTTGCAAGATATATTGAATATCTTCAATCGTAGAAGCAGTATTGATTGGTACTGGTACAGCACCTAGCCAAATCGCACCCCAAAAGGCAAATACAAACTCTGGAGTATCTGGCAACAAAATGGCGATTCGGTTTTCTGGCTCCAAACCCAGCTCTAACAGTAATCTTGCTGTGCGTCGAACAAAACTGTGTATTTGGTTATATGTGTATTTTTCATCCTGATAGTAGAAGCCAACTTTTTCGCCGCGTCCTTGTTCTAAATTACCTTCTACAAAGTAAGCCGCAGCGTTGAAAATACTAGATTGTTTAAAAACACTATCCATTATCAATTTCCCCTGTGAATTTCTCCCTTTGGAAATGAGTAGCAAGCAGTGACCAGTTATCAGTGAACGATGTGTGAATGGCTTCTGACTTCTGTACGGGCGGGTTTAGCAGAGGGATTGACAGCTAGAACTCGAAATTTTTGGTCAAAACCCGCCCCTACGACTTCTGACTTCTGGCTTCTCAATTACTGAGCCAGGACGTGAACTAGCACGTATCGATCCCAGTGAGTCCAAGTTGCTAGCCATTCCCGTATACCTAATTTTGCTGCTTGAAGACTGGCTGCTCCATCCAAATGAACGATTAAGCGGTTAGGGGTGATGTTTGCCTCAATTTCATTCCAACCAATACCAGTCAACCCAGTGCCTAAAGCTTTTCCCACGGCTTCTTTAGTGGCAAAACAGACTGCATAAGCCTGGTAAGGATCGCTAGCTGCTTGACAGCGATCGATCTCGCCTGGAGTAAATAACAAATTTAATGCGTCGGAATCGTAGCGATCGATCAATTTGGCGATTCTGGAGATGGGTGCGATATCTATACCAATGCCCTTGCACCTGAACCATTCAGAGTTTTGTTGAATTGGTTCCCACACTTGAGGGCAATGTTGCTCAGTTTTCATGCCCATTTCTCTCTATTTGTTTGCACTTTCCTCTGTCACGGATGGTACGAAAGTAGAACTCAGGATTGCTGTCTCGATCGCGCTACAAATTTGAGCTATGGTCATATCCTGCCGCGATTCCAACTTCAGATTGATTCCCAAGCGTCGTTTCAGCCCTAGAGAGATTTCTACGATTTCAGTAGAATCAAGCTGTAGATCCTCATGCAGCAATGTATCTTGATGTATTGACTCTTCGGGAATACCGAGTTCGGTAAGTATTGCCTTTAGAGTATTCATCGCTTTTTGAGTATTCATACAAACCCCTGAGCAAAGTAAAAGCTTGGCAGAGCCATCGGTGTAGAGTCAGTCTCAATTGACGATCGCATTTTTCAGCCACCTGCTGCCCTCAAGCGTCGGTCGCGTTGGCGAAGCGCAAACGTTGTTTGCAATCGAACATTATTGAAACAGTTAGGAATTATTCTTAATTACCTTTTCAAGACCTTAGTACAATCTTTTTGCAATTGTCAAGCAATCGAGATGAATTTTTTTTATTAAAATTTTTTACGATCGCGCTCTAAATAGCTATATAGTATTGACGGGCGAATCGCCAACCTTCCTCTAGATAACTACCTAGAGATAGAGATTTATTTCTAACTCAACTGCTTCAATAGCAGCGTCAGTTGTATAGTACCCACTTGACGCGAGCGAGAAATTGGTATAACCTCCCTACAGTTAGTGATATAAATTTGCAATAGACTGGCGAAACAGCTAACGAGATTGGCAGGAAAATGACGACCACATCGAACTTTAACACCTGGATTGCGCGATCGCAGCCCAATTCTCAGGCGAAAATGCGTCTGTTCTGCCTGCCCTATGCTGGTGGTGGAGCTATGACCTACCGTAGATGGGCAGATAGTTTGTCCCCGAGTGTGGAAGTTTGCGCGGTAGAACTACCCGGACGGGGAATGCGGCTAAGAGAAAAGCCGTTTACGCGCCTAGATGCCCTTGTGGAGGCGATCGCGATCGCCATACGACCTGATTTAGATAAGCCGCTGGCTCTATTCGGTCATAGTATGGGTGCTATAGTCAGCTTCGAGCTTGCCCGTCTACTCCGCAGGCAGTATGGAATCGATCCAGTTTACCTATTTGTTTCCGGTCGCCGCGCTCCTCAAATTCCGCATCCAAAACCACCGACTTACAACCTACCAGAACCAGCTTTTTTGGCAGAACTACGCCGTCTGAACGGGACTCCCGCAGCGGTACTAGAAAATACAGAACTGTTACAACTGGTACTACCAACAGTGCGATCGGATTTTGAGGCACTGGAAACATACAGATATCAACCCGAGCCACCATTAGATTGTGCGATCGCGGCTTTTGGTGGTTTATCGGATGCCGAAACTAACATTCAGGAACTAGAAGCTTGGACGGAGCAAACAACAGCTGCTTTTTCGCTCTACATGCTCCCAGGCGACCATTTCTTTCTCGACTCAGCTCAGGCACAGATCGTTCAGTGCCTAACTCAACACTTGCAACTGGTATAGCAGAGAGCGCGCTCCCGACTCCCGTAGGGGCGGGTTTTGAACCAAGATTTGTTGCCTCATCTGTCAAGCTGTCGCTAAACCCGCCCCTACGACTCCCTACTCCCTGCTATCAGTTATGACTGACGGCGACGACGCACCAGTAGATAGAGAAAGTATGGAGCGCCCACTGCTGCTGTCACTACGCCACAAGGAAGCTCAATCGGTGCAAACAGGACTCGCCCTAATAAGTCTGCTAAAACGACGATCGCTCCCCCCATCAGCGCGGCTGTAGGTAGCAAACCTTCATGGGCTGAACCTACCAGTTGTCGTCCTAAGTGAGGGGCAATCAGACCGACAAATGCAATTGTGCCAGCTGCGGCAACCGAAGCGCCAACTAAAGCTATAGCAATAAGCAGTAGCAAGCCGCGCTGCCGTTCTACAGAACTACCTAAACCCCTAGCGATGTCGTCTCCTAAGTTGAGCGCGTTTAAATGCCGTGCTAACAGAAATGACAACGGTACAAGCACGATCGACCAGGGTAGCAAGAACCAAACTTGTTCCCAACTACGCCCGTAAACACTTCCAGCTAGCCAGATCAATGCCTCAGTGACGCTATCGATCTCCCCGAAGGTAATTAATAAGCTAGATAAAGCACGGGCGATCGCGCTCAGACCCACACCAACCAGGATCAACCGGATCGGCGCACTTCCTTTATCCCATGCCAGCAGGTAAATTAGCAAACTAACAACCATTGCCCCGCCAAAAGCAGACAAAGGCAGCGCGAATAAAGGCAACGACGGCAGCAACACGATTGTAGTGACGGCTGCTAAACTAGCACCAGCATTTAACCCTAAAATTTCTGAGTCAGCCAGGGGATTGCGTGTTAGTCCTTGGAGAATAGTCCCGGCAATTCCTAACCCCACTCCTACCATCAACGCGACTAGAGTACGGGGGAGGCGCAAAGTATTAATTACAAAAGCATGTTGCGGGTTCCCTGTCTCCCATCCCAGAATAGTTTTCACGACATCTATGGGTGAGATCGGATATTCTCCCTGTCCTATACTGGCGATCGCCGCCGCAAGAGTGACGATTCCCAACCAAAACAGCACGACTGGTACGCGCCGCTCGATCCGCAAAGAGATTGGTAGTGTCTTGGAACGGAAGACCAGCCAACTTTTATTCATTATTTCACCTTCGATCGCGCCAGATAGATAAATAAAGGAGCGCCAACTATTGCTGTCATTACGCCTACAGGTAATTCCTGCGGCTGAATCAGTAACCGAGCTGCAATGTCTGCTACTAGCAGTAAAATTGCGCCAAAGATTGCAGCATACGGCAGCAGCCAGCTGTAATCGACACCGACAAAAAAGCGGACGACGTGAGGAACAACTAGACCAACAAAACCAATGGGTCCAGCGATAGCAACGGAACTACCTGCCAGTAACACGACACTCACAGCAGCGATCGCCTTGACTAATCTCGTGCGTTGTCCTAGCCCTGTTGCGACATCCTCGCCTAAACTGAGAATCGAAATCTGTTTACCTAAGACGAAGGCTAGCACCAACCCGACAGAAATATAAGGCAGCGCTTGGCTAAATCCACTCCAGTCTCCGCCAGCAACTGACCCAGCTAGCCACAGCCTGACTTCATCTAGCGTGCGCTGACTGAGAATGAGAATAGCGGTCGTGAAGGAGGAGAGTAGATAAGTCATAGCGGCTCCGGCTACGGTCAGATTTAAAGGAGTGAGTCCACCGCGACCGAGGGAACCAAGCGAGTAAACTACGACTGCTGAAACTGCCGCACCGAGAAAAGCGAAACCCGCATAGGCACTGAATGAAGCCCGATCGAAGAATAAAATGGCGATAACTACAGCTAATGAAGCGCCTGACTCTAGCCCTAAAATTCCTGGCTCAGCTAGGGGGTTGCGTGTCAATCCTTGCATCAAAGCTCCAGCAACAGCAAGGGCAGCACCAACTAAGATGGCAAGTAGCGATCGCGGTAGCCTGACTGTACGAACGATGACATGTTCCCGCGAACCATCAAAGGCGGCGATCGCTGCATAAATTTTGCTAGGAGCGATTTCTGTTGTTCCAGAGCTAATACTAACAATGAGGCAAAGTAGGAGGATCGATAGACTCACCAATAGTCCCAGGAGCAATAAAGGTTGGGAGCGAACCTGCCTTTGGTTGACAGTCACTTGCCGCAAATGTTGAGGCTGCGAACTTGGTCTTGCCAATACTTTACTTCCTCTGCTTACTGCTCTAAAGCAATACTACACAGGCTCTTAGCTTTATTGCCACAGATTCGCACCTGTTTTGCCAACATAAAACTCACGGATACTTGTGTCAAGTGCTAGCAAAGCGCCGAGCTTTTAGCAGATTTTAGCAAACGTTGCGCGATCGCCCATAGTTCTCAGTGACCGCTTGGTTCTGTTTGGCACAACACATATCACAACAGCGATCGCAGTAACACAAACTGAAATAATTTTCTACATTAGTTTCAGGCTGGAAATTATTCAAAAACAACACTGACAGCTTACGGGTGTATTTATTGCAGATTTATGTATAAAAACTGCTGTTTTTGAATTGTTACTAACTTGACATTGACCCGCAAATTGTTCTATTCTGCTCAAGCTTATAAAAAATATTCGCAATAATATCGACTTAAATTTGAGAATGATTTAAGTGGATTGACTAGACGTGAGGAAACCGGATTGAAAAGACAGTCGTTACTCCCAAGCTTGTGTGTGGGTGAATTTTTTGTGTGGTTGACAACTCTTATTCGTTCCCAGTTGTCATCAATGCTTTTGACGATGACATACGGTGCAACAGTTTAGGTAGATAGGGTGTGAGGTAAAGTCATGAAGCTGCATTTATTGCTCTCCTGTGTAGCACTGCTCAGTGTTGGTATGATGCCGACAGCAATGGCATCACCAAAGTCTCCTGAGGAAGTTGCCAAATATTCCCATCAGAGATCGCTGCCTGTCGCGGCAAAAGTGCGATCGCCACAAAATCCTTTAGCTGCGCGTCTGCGTGAGGTAAAACAGCCTCACAAAACCGTACAGTCCCTATCTCAAGCTTCTCCGTTAGCGCCAGCGAGTGCGATCGTACAAGTCAAGGGTGTGCGGCTGATCCCAACTGATAAGGGGCTGGAAGTTATCTTAGAGACAGCTGCTCCGCAAAAGCTGGAATTCTCCACTACCAGCGAGGAAGCTACCTTAATTTCCAACGTTGCCAACGCCCAGCTCGTTCTACCAGAGGGCAAAGAGTTTCAGGCTGACAATCCGGCTGAGGGCATTTCTGCAATTAGAGTCGTGAATCTGAATGACAATACCATTCAGGTGCGGGTGATAGGAACGGCAGCAGTACCGAAAGTTGAGGTGTTTGAGAGTGCTAATGAAGGGCTGATTTTCAGTTTGACCCCAACGGCTCAAACAGGTCAAGTACCCGCACCAGCACCAGAGACACCGGAGACTCAACCTCAACCAGCAGAAAAACCAGCGGCTCAAGCCGAGGCAGAGGAACTCGATATTGTCGTGACTGCTAGTCGTGTAGAAGAATTACTACAGAACGTGCCGCGATCGGTGACGACAATTACTCGCGAACAGATCGAAACTCAGACCTCTGTGACAAGGAATTTGCCAGATATTCTCGGTCAGGCGGTTCCTGGCTTTGGTCCGCCGACCCAAAACCGCCGGACTGGTCGTCTGCAAACTCTGCGGGGTCGTCCGCCGCTAATTTTAATCGATGGAGTCGTTCAAAATACGAGTGCTGGTTTCGATCGCCAACTCAATGCCATTGACCCCTCAGCGATCGAGCGGATCGAGGTCGTGCGCGGTCCCAGCGCCGTTTACGGTCAGGGCGCAACGGGTGGAGTCATCAATATTATTACTCGTCAACCGACTGACGAAAGAATTCAGTCAGAGTTAGTCGTAGGGGCGCGTACCGATCTGGGCGAACTACAAGGAGAATCTTTTGGCTATACCCTGAAGTATGGTTTGGCAGGGAATGAAGGTAATGTAGACTACCGGATCAACACGTCTTTAGAGACAAATGGTAGTTGGTTCGATGCCGAGGGGAATCGCATTCCACCCAACGATATTGTGGATACGGAAACCTTAAACTTGCTGGCTAAGGTCGGTATCGATCTTGACGAACAGCAACGGCTGGAGTTGACCTACGACATTTATAACGATCGCAGCGACAGCGAATTTATTTCAGACCCGAGTATTTTAGATACCCCTGGACTACAAACAGCTAGGGCGTTGCGCGTGGGTGAAATCGACCAAGAAGAACCGAGCCGACAAACAAATCAGTTTGCCAATTTAAGATACAGCCATGAAAATCTGTTAGGCTCTCAGGTAGACTTGCAACTTTACTATCAAGACAGCCAAATCAATCAAGAAATTCAGGATGTGAGAACTTTCTTTGGTGATGTTCCACCGTTTATTCCTGGGATCTTTCAAACTAGTCTTGACTCTAGCAAATGGGGCGCTCGATTGCAGATTCAAACCCCCTTCTCTGAGTCAGCACGCTTGTTATGGGGTGCAGATTATCTGAAAGAGGATAGCGACCAGCCCTTTTTTGTCATCGACCCTGTAGCTTTCGACGAGCGACGAGAGGCGAATCTCCTGGGGACTGCAACTCAGGTTCCTCCCTTTGAACTGGACAATCTCGGTCTATTTGCTCAGTTGCAGTGGGACTTGAGCGAAAAATGGTTGCTCAGTGGTGGACTGCGATATGAAACGATTGGATTTGAGGTCGATGACTTTCTCGCTAACCCATTCTCAGACTTCGACAATCCGCCAGCTTCAGTTGCGGGTGGTTCTAACAGAGTTGACGACATAGTTTTTAATTTTGGCTCGGTCTATAAAGTCACGCCAGAAATCAGTTTATTTGCCAACTTCGCTCAGGGTTTTGCCGTTCCCAGTCTGGATTATCTCGGTCAAGCGACGGCAGGATTTAATGTTGAAGATGATGCACTGTTGGAACCGGAGAAGGTAAATAATTACGAGATTGGGGTGCGCGGTGACTGGGGAAGCGTGCAAACAAGTCTTGCTGCTTTCTACAACCATTCCGATCTAGGACAAAATCTGGTCATTGCACCCAGTGGTTTGACAAATGCAGCCCGGGGACCGCAGCGTAACTATGGAGTTGAAGCAACTCTTGATTGGCAACCAAGCGATCGCTGGAGTCTTGGTAGCAGCTTTACTTGGAATGAGGGTGAGGCAGATTTTCCCGATGATGGAATAGACTGGCTGGCTTTGAGCAGCTTGGACGTTCAACCGCTGAAGTTAACAGCTTATGTGGAAAATGAAACTCTACCTGGATGGCGGAATCGCCTGCAAATGTTAGTTGTAGGAAATCGCGATCGCGCGTTTGATGACGAGGTGGAGGAATTTGAAATCGACGGTTACACGACATTAGATTTCATCAGCAGCGTTCAAATTGGTCAAGGAAAATTGGAGTTGGGGATTGAGAACTTGTTGGATAACCAATATTTACCCGTCAGTTCTCAAGATGGTACTGGAATTAGGGAAGTTGTGCGTGAAGCTGCTAGAGGCAGAACGCTCAGCCTGCGCTATAGAATCGAATTTTAAATCGAATTTTCCATATGAGTCTTCGTTTTATGCAACTGCGGTCAAGATGCAAGCGAGCGTACCATCTGCTTCGTTTCACTTTACTGATGTTCTTGACAGTTTTAACAGTCTATGCGTGTGCTAGCAATACTTCCCAAGAATTGCCCAGCAATAACAAGATTGCTAATTCTGTGTCTACATCAGGCGCAACCGCACGAGTCATAAAACACGCAATGGGGGAGACTAAAGTTCCAGCTCAGCCGCAGCGGGTGGTGGTGCTGGATACAGCCCCCCTCGATGCTGCTTTAGCGTTGGGTGTTAAACCGATCGGCTCCAGTCTTCCCAGAACTGATTCTTTGCCAGCCTATTTGGGCGATCGCGCGGCAGGAATTACGCCTGTAGGTAAAACCCCACCTAACCTTGAGGCAATTCTGCGCCTCCAGCCGGATTTGATCTTGGGCAATACGATGGCTCATAGACAAATCTATGACAAGTTATCGCAAATTGCCCCCACGGTCTTAACAGCAGGAAATAGCACTGACGGACAGTGGAAGCAAGAACTCCAACTCTATGCCCAAGCGCTCGATCGCGCTGATGCCGTTCAGCCACTCCTTGACGATTACGATCGGCGAGTAGCAAAACTCCAACAACAGCTCAAAACTCAACCTAGTAATATACAGGTATCTGTAGTTATTACAACTGAAGGTTGGATAGCTTTTTATACGCAAGACAGCTTTCCTGGTTCAGTGTTGCAGGATGTAGGTTTAGCTCGTCCCCCAGCTCAAGACGTGAGGGGGAAATCCTGGGAACAAGTATCGCGGGAAGACATTAATAGTATAGATGGCGATGCGATTTTCCTGCTCAGCGTCGATTCAGATAAAGTCCCAGGTAGTTTTACGGTTAACCAGTTTGCGAAAGATCCGCTCTTTTCTCAACTGAATGCCGTCCAAAAAGGACAGGTGTATCAAGTGGACGCTGAGGTTTGGCATCTCGGCAGCAACATTTTAGGGGCAAATCGGATTCTGGATGACTTATTTAAATATCTAGTAGCGGAAAAAAGCTAGCTGTCTAACAAATTCAAAATTCAAAATTCAAAATTCAAAAGTAAATTTAAATGTAGAGTGGGCATTGCCCACCTAACGAGCGGGAGAGTTATTTCTTGCAGCCAGAACAACCAACTAGCTTACGCACTTTCCTAATTTTGTGGATCGGTCAGATGACTTCGATCCTTGGCTCTGAGATGACTAACTTCGCCATCACAATCTGGGCTTGGCAGATTGCAGGTCAAGCAACGCCCTTATCCTTAATTTTCTTTTTTACATATACACCAAAATTAATTGCTGCCTCTTTTGCTGGGTTACTCGTCGATCGCTGGAATCGCAAGCAATTGATGATGGGGGGCGACACAGCAGCAGGAATTTCTACCATTGCCATTCTACTGTTATTGTTGACCGGGCGCTTAGAAATCTGGCATTTCTACATCACTGCTGCTATCAATGGACTATTTGGCTATATCCAAAGTCTAGCCTTCTCAGCTTCCATGTCGGCGATCGTTCCGCCGCGACATTACACTCGTGCTACGGCGATGAGTTCGTATGTCACCTATTTTGGCTCCTACATCATGGCTCCGGCATTGGCTGGGGTATTTTACTACGCGATCGGTCTTTCTGGTATCTTGGCGATCGATCTCGTTACTTTTGTCGTTGCTGTTGGTACGACATGCATTGTACATATTCCTCAACCGCGTCAAAGCGAAGTCGGTCGTCAAAGCACCCAGAGTGTTTGGCAGGCTCTCACTTTTGGCTTCCGCTACCTCTGGAAGCGTCCCAGCCTATTAGCTATTCTGATCTTTTGGCTGAGTTTTCACTTATTTGATGGTGCGACTTTAGCGATCTTTCCAGCAATGATATTAGCCCGCAGCAATAATGATGCCGCAGTCTTAGCTAGCGTGCAATTCGCGATCGGCATAGGTGGTTTAGTGGGTGCTACGGGGTTGAGTGTTTGGGGTGGACCTAAACGCCGCATTCACGGTCTGTTATTTGGTACAGCACTGATGAGCCTGGGTAAAATCATCTTTGGCTTAGGACGTGTAGCGTGGCATTGGATGACGGCTGGCTTTTTAGCAGCTTTCGTTTCTCCGGCGATCGATAGTTCCAATCAAGCAATTTGGCTGTCGAAGGTGGAACCAGATGTACAAGGGCGAGTCTTCGCCTCCCGCTATCTGATTGCCCAGGTTACTACACCGTTAGGGTTAGCGATCGCCGGACCATTAGCTGACTATTTTTTTGAGCCAGCGATGATGCCAGGAGGTAGCATGGCTGGAATATTTGGTGGTTTGTTCGGCACTGGTGATGGTGCTGGGATGGCACTGCAATATAGTCTCTTTTCTTGCTGTAGTATGCTGATTGGCTTTGGAGGGTATGCCTTTCCAGTATTACGTGACGTGGAAAGCCTCGTACCCGACCATCATTCCTAGAAATCGCGGCGATCGCTAAGTCAGTAGTCGTCAGCAGTAGCTTCGCTTGCTCCATCCGCTGTTGAATGAGCGGCGAAATGCACTTTAGAAATTCCCAGAACATCAAGTGCGATCGCGTCCGCCGCCATCTGTGGAAGGACTTGCGGCATAATGACTAAATCGAGCAGTTAGTATGCTTCACGCTGCTTTCCACTTGAGTTATAACTTAGACGTTGTAACTTAGACGTTGTAACTTAGACTTAAAGAGCGTAAGACTCCCTCAGGTTAAGGCAATAAAATGGCAGATCCGGTGCAACTTGCTCTACTAACTCAAGGAATAGCAGTTTGGAATGATTGGCGCAAAAAGAATGGGGGAGTTATGCCAAACCTGAGTCGAGCTACGTTAATCAGAGCTTATCTGTGCGCTGTCAATTTAAGTAAAGCTAATCTCTGTGCTACAAACTTGACTGGGGCTAACCTCAATATTGCTGATTTAACCGATGCCGATCTCAGTGGTGCTAATCTCAACAATGCATATCTTATTGGCGCAAACTTGACGGGAGCTAGTTTGAGTGGAGCCGATCTAACTGGAGCCGATCTGAGCGAAGCCGATTTAAGCGGTGCTAATCTTCACGCCGCGATCGCGAATCGTACTAACTTTTCCCAAGCCAAGTTTTTTAAAACAACTATGCCTGATGGCTCGATCCGTGGGTAGATTTTACTACCACAGTCTTTGGCTTACCTCATTAGATAGAAAACAGCTTTTGATATTAAATGCTAAGTATATAAGTATATTCAATTCCTTTAATAAGCATCGCTCGCACTTGTGTAAATCTGTATTATTTCTAAAGATTTACTGTCAAAAATTAAGCGTGCGAGCGGTTGAAAAAGATCGAAAATCAAAGCTGTTGTGGCTTTGCCTCTGTGAAAAAATAGCTAAAGCTAGTACTTAAGTATTCATTTTTGCAGAAATATTAACTTATGTATATAATCAAAATCTATTTACGCGATTAACAAACAAAATTTGAAGCAGAGGAAGTGTGAGATATGGAAACTCTAGCTATTTGTATCGGCTTGGGGATTATGGCGATCGCGATTACCGTAGCTGTGTTGTGGACAGTTGAGAAGCGATCTGCATTGAACAAACTCAAACTCAGGCAGCCCAAACATTGCTAACAGAATAGGCTGACCTCTTTTAAATAGAACTTGCGATCGGCAAAAGTTTGCGATCGAAACTGCGCGATTCTCTACGAGAATGGTGTAGTATTAAATATGCGATCTAAAGCCTATTTTGGTTGTTAAATAGCTGGCTGGAAAAAGCCGTCGTGTATTTTTAATATCGAAATATACTGACAAAAGCACCGATCGCCTTTAAATACAGATAAAACAGAATTAAAATCTAGTTTGAGACTAACCGATATGAGTTCTGACGACCTCAATAAATCTCTTGCAGAATCAACTAGAGCATTGGCAAAAGCTTTTATCGTTTGGGGTTTAGAAAGCATGGATCGAGTGCAGGAGTTTAGCCACCAAGCCCAGGAATACATGCAAGAGTTGGTGACTGAAGCCAAAAAAGAGCAGACTGCTGGCAAGACTAACAAAAGTAGCGACGAGGAGCCTCATTACAAACAGGCAGAAGCACCGGATACAGTGACCAATGACCAGTGACCTGTTACCAGTTAATTCTGACTCCCACGCCAAACGACTTCCGCGCCAGCGCGATTTCTCCTTGCTCCCTCTGCTTTCTTCTCCTTACCCTTAAAAAAAGGAACAGGCGATGCGAAAACCGATACCGCTACCACCATTATCTGCTCGATCCCAGTGGCGCTGTGCGGCACGGCAGAGCTTTGGAATACAGTACCAAGCACCGCCTCGTAGTAGTCTCTGGCTGTTGTCTCCCCCAAAATCCCAAACGCTACCATCGGTAGGAGCGCCTTTGTAGTTGGAGTACCAAGGATCGGCGCACCATTCCCAGACGTTACCGTGCAAATCGTATAATCCAAAGGCATTCGCTACCCCAAAGCTACCTACAGGAGTTGTCTGCTGTCGATAAGCTCCTCGGATTCCAGAGCGATAAGTATAGTTGCCGTCGTAGTTAGCAACATCAGAAACGATCGTATCGCCAAAGTGAAATGGCTTTGTTGCCTGTGCTTTAAAGATTTCTCGATCTTCAATATATTTAAACGCTGCCTGACTCAGATCGAATTTAGTCGAGGCGATCGCCCGACAAGCATACTCCCACTCGGCTTCACTGGGTAACCGATACTCGCGTCCAGTTTTGCGGCTGAGTCTGGCACAAAACTCAACTGCTTCGTACCAAGTGACTTGTTCTACGGGTAAATCTTCGCCTTTAAAATGAGCAGGATCGGGATTGAGCGATCGTTCGACTTTAGGTAAAGCCGCGACTGCTTGCCACTGAGCTTGAGTGACTGGATATTTTCCCAGCCAAAAAGATTTGACCGTAACTTGGTGCTGCGGTCCTTCGTTGGCTTCCCGTCCCTCTTCATTCGGAGGCGAACCCATCCAAAACGTACCAGATGCGATTGAAACAATTTCTAACTCGATCCCATCTCCCAGTTGCTCGCTCCAAGATTGGGCAAAGCTGGTATGACGATCGATTTGTTTGCCGCGATCGTCTAAGGTTAGGACAGAGAAAGAAAATTCCGATCTGCTAGTAGGTATGCTCTCCAGCAGTAATGATGGTACGCGCTCTAACTCTACTTGTAGTTGCGATCGCTCTCGATCGACTTGAGACAATTTGCTTTGCAAGCGCGATCGCTCTTGGAGCGATTGTTCTAGCTGAAACTGAAGCTGAGATTCTTTTTGTCTGGCTTGTTTGATTTGCAGTTGCAACTGATGCATTTGTTCTTTTTGCAACTTAGTTGCCATCCACTGTTTCCGCGCCCACTCTAGTTTGACTTTCTCTTGCTCGATCCAATCTGGCAGTAAGCTAACTAAAAATGGGTAAGGCTGGAGTTGCCAATGGCAGACAGGGCAATTTTCAATTTCGCCTTCAATGTATTCCGTCTGGCAAACAGGACATTTAGCCATAGGAGGGGATTAGGAAAGGAATGCGGAATTCGGAATTCGGAATTTGCTGGTAAGGAGTCACTAGTGAGTGGTGCCTGGTGCGTGGTGCGTGGCAAGAGGTAACTGGTAACTAGCCAAAGCGCCAAAGCGTCACTAATCACTGATAACTGATAACTAGTCACTGGTCACTGGTCGCTGATTCAGGCAGTTGCTAACACGGGCGAGAAATCTGGAGTGTCATTGCTCGTATTGGAGTTAGAAAACTTGGCGTTGGAGATTTTGGCGATCGGATCGTCTTCCGCATCGAATAGCGGGCGCAAAGCATTCAACTCGGCAAGGAGGGCAGAACCGTTGCTAATAATGACTGAGAGAACTGGGTTTAAGGCGAAGAAAATACCTGCAAGTACAACTCCAATGTTGGGAATGGCAACTAAAGCTGTATTTTGGTAAACGATATCCATTGACCTTTTGGCAATTTCAATCGCTTTTGTCAGTCCTCGCAAGTCGTCGTCTAGCAGCAACACATCGGCTGTTTCCCGTGCAATGTCACTTCCAGAGGCAATCGAAATCGAAACATCGGCATAGGCAAGCGCCGCAGCATCGTTAATGCCCTCGCCTACAAATGCCACCGTGCATCCATTATCGCGCAGTTGGCGAACGATCTCAACTTTTTGGAGGGGCGAACAGGAACTATAGGTATTGTCAGGCTCTATGCCTAATTTTTCGGCGACTTCATTCGCAACGCGCTGCCGATCGCCGCTGAGTGTATAAATATCTAAACGTTGAGCTTTGAGAGCAGCAACGGCGCTATGGCTTTCTGGACGCACGGGATCGGTATATAAAATTGCCCCCAGCAGTTCGCTATCTTGCGCCACGTAGACGAGGGAGTGGTTGCCGGACGTGATGTCAGGATATCGAGCGTGAAATGCATTCAACTCAATGCCCTCTTGTCGCATTAGGCGATCGCTACCGACTAGTACTCTTTGTCCGGCAATTTGGGCAACAATACCTAAGCCAATTTGATAATCCCAAACTTCGCACTTTTGCCGTTCGATGCCGTTAGCTTCGGCGTAGCGGACGATCGCGTCGGCAACGGGATGGGTGTTGGTTTGCTCGGCGGAGGCGGCGACTGTCAGCACTCGATCTGCGTCAATGCGATCGCTAGCGGTACGAATTGCCACGACAGCCGGATTGCCTTGCGTCAGCGTTCCCGTTTTATCAAATACGATGGTATCGACCCGCGCTAGCATTTCCAATGCCCTGCCGCTACGAATGTATACGCCATTGCGTGCTGCATAGGAGAGTGCAGAAATCACTGTGGTGGGAACGGAAAGCCGAATGCCTTGGCTGAAATCGAGGTGTAAGGGAGCCACTGCCCTAGAGAAGTCTCGCGTCACGGCAAAAATCAAGGCACTCAAGCCCAAGGTAGGTAATACGGCAGCATTGGCGAGTTTTGAGGCGTAATCTTCTACGCGGGTATCGTGGACGGGAGCGGCTTGCATTAACTGGAATGCAACACCAATGCGGGTACTATCACCAACCCGTTTGACCAGAACGCAAAGCTTTCCTTCTACTAATAAAGTAGAGGCGTGTACTACCTGCCCTTCACAGCGGGAAACAAGGGTAGATTCTCCAGTAAGTTTGTGTTCGTCGATTAAAGCTTTACCCCGCAGGATGCGACCGCTGACAGGAATTATGCTACCTGGGTAGACAACAACGCGATCGCCTATTTGTACTTCTTTGAGCGGAACTCGCCGTTCTTCTCCGTCCTGTTCTACCAAGGCATATTCACCCAAACTATTCACCAAATCTAATGCTTGTCGATCTGAGGCGCTGGCGGTGACATCGCGTAATAACTCGCCAGATTCAATCATGCTGACCATCAAAGCCGGAGCAACAAAATCGCCTTTGGCAGTATAAAGACTAATCCATAGCGCATCGAGTAGGTCGGCATCTAGTCGCTTTTCTTTTACCGTCGTCTCGAACACTCGCGTCAAAAACGGTAAAGCTGCGGCAACCACTGCTCCGCCTACCAAGATTGCCGGAATTGGCATTGCTAGTTGATTGGCAAGCAAAGATAGAGACAACCCTAACATCGGCAAACCCAGGCGTTCTACCCAATCGATTTCGGGTCTTTGGTCGAGTTGTTCGGGTGCTGCCGCCACAGGTAGTTCGATAACGTAAGCCTGTTGAATGGCAGTGCCAATTTTCTCTTTTAATTGTGTGGGAGCAATGGCACAAACATCATATTCCAGCACGAGCGAACCAACCAGACAGTTAATTCGGACGTAAATTGCAAACTCGAAAGTATCAAATAACCATTTCAGTTTACTAGCATACTCTGAGTCATCGATTAACCGAGGAACGCGGATGCGCCAGCGACCCTCAATTGTGTGGATGACTTCATATTCTAGCGATCGCTCTTCTATGGACTCAGGCTGGATTGCTTGCAGCATATTATTTTCGCCTTATTAAACATCCACAACTTTTTTATTTGATTATTAAGGGGATTTTTACAAAAATGCAGGAATTAAGCAAGAACCGCAAGAAGGATAAACTCTTCTTGACAGTTACGATTGATTCCTGCATAAACTCAAAGTTCATTGGACGGGCTATGTGCCGTTTTTCAGCTTTTGAGCTGAGATGAACTATCCATGTGCTTTCTACTATTAGCACAAGTTCAGGTCACAAAGTGTTCGTATATTCATAACTCTATGATTAGGAAACCGGATAATCAGTTATCAGTTGCTAGCAATCGCCACAGTCAGAAAATCAAAACTATAAGCAATCATGAGTTTAATAGCTGACTATTTAAAAGTAAGGTAAATCGTCTCATTTTCTACCTAATGTTACATTCCTCTTGGTAGATGTTCGCTTCAATTCATTCAATTTATACTGAAAACTGTTCTGCAATTCAATGCTTTGAAAAAGTTGAAATTGTTGAAAAGTTGAAACCAAGAGCAGGAGGAAAAAAATATGTTAAGAACACTTAAGAACGTTGCTTTACTAGTTGCAGGAACGATTAGCTTGGTGGTTGGGATTGTAGGAGTTATTCTTCCTATATTACCAGGAACTCCTTTTTTAATTTTAGCTTTCTTCTGCTTCGCGACTCTGCTTGAGTCAATTCTTGAGTCAATGTTTATTGCAGCTTGGTTTTAAAAGTTGCAATTAAACACGATAGCACTATAGAAAAGTTGCTAAATTGCTATTTTTAGCAGTTTGGGCAACCGAACTCTCAACTCGATCGTCGCGCCATGCAGAAAGGAAAAGTTCTTCCATTTAGGCACGTGTCGGTACTTGGGGCGGGTTGGTAAAGCAACCAGAATCTTTAAATCCTGTCCGCCATACTTTTTTGTAATTTTAGGAGATTTTATAGCTTCAAAATCTCCTGAGAATCTTTACCCTATCCAAAGTAAAACCTAATTTAATTTTAAAATATAAATAAAAAATAATTTAAAAAGATTGTATCAGATATTATGGAAGTCTGCTACTAATAAAACCAACACTTTAATCGCAGAACAGATTATATTTATTTATACTATTGTTCTTTTAAGATTTCTAAATTTGCGCTCTTATTGCTAGTAAATATTGTATTCTACAAGAAAGCAATACCACTAAAGGTATATGCCGAAGTAACGAGAAAATGTATCTGTATTTGCTAATTGTCAACCTTGTTACTTCACCCTGTCGTGGCTGACATTTCGCGTAACCATTATTTCTGGTAGTTAATAGTTATTAGTCTGCTACATAGCGTGCGATGTGAAGCAAGCAGAGGCTAATTCATACAGTCAAATTAGCTGTCGGCTACATCTATAGTAGTTACGCGATACCTAACCGTTCAGTAATTTTTGGAGGATAAATAAAGATGCTCGAACTAGAGACTTTGTTACTAGGTCTTGAGCCAATTACAGCATTAACTATTGGTGCTGGTGCATTAATTTTAGTTCCGGCGATCGGCGCGATCAATTCAATGACGGGTAACTCTCTTTCGGACTCGGCAAGAGGTGCTGCTAAAAATGGTTTAGTTTTTGCCCTCGACTCATTCGACAAGGGACAACGTTTGATTGCCGAAGCTGGCGAATCTTTCCAAGATTTAGTTGCTGAAGCTAAATCAGAAAGAACTAAACCGACTAATGGCGCTCCAGAAGCTCCCCGTGAGGTATCAATCGTATCTCAATAAGCTCTGAGCTTTTATTTGGTGTGTGAGGAGTCATGTCATAGTGGATGAGGAGTGATGTCGTAACACGCTACAACCTGGGAAGGTAAAAACCCTTCCCCTCTCGCTCTTAAAAAACCCTCTCAACACTCGCTTTTAGGTTTCTACCTGGGCGAGTTTTTTCATCATGGGTAATGGGTAATGGGTAATTGGTAATTGGTAGTCGCCCCTCTGCACCTGAAGCTCCTCTGCTCCCTGCTCCCTTGTCTCCCTTGTCCTCCTTGTCCTCAAGAGGGGGCGGGTACTGTTGAAGAATTCAGCTAGGAAGGCAGTAAAGTTGTTGGTGACGACATTGACAATCGGGTTAAGACCAAAGAAAATCCCGCCAGTGACTACGGCGAGATTAGGAACGATGACGATCGCCGCATTTTGATAAACAATTTCCATTGCTCTTTTGGCTAGGGCGATCGCTTCTACTATCCCAGCTAAATCGTTATCTAACAGTACGACATCTGCGGTTTCTGCTTCTATGTCGCTACCAGATGCAAAAGAGATTGAGACATCGGCAAAAGATAGCGCCGCCGCTTCGTTAATTCCATCCCCGACAAAAGCCACAGTTTTACCGTGGTGGCACAGTGCTTGTACTAACTCGGCTTTGTTCTGGCTAGTCGCATGGGCGTGAACGCAATTAGGAGTCATACCCAGTTGCGTTGCAACAGCGTTGGCAACTTTGGGATTGTCTTCTGTCACTACATAAATCTCAATTTGCAATTGTTGCAAAGTTGCAATTATGTCTGCACTTTCTGGGCGTAAAAAATCAGTATAGAAGATTGCTCCTATAACTTGCCCGTTTTTAGCCACGTATATGTAGGAGTCAGTACTAGCATCAATTTCAGGCTGAAGGCAGCTGAAATCGACATGGTGTTGTTGCAATAGGCGATCGCCTCCAACTAAGATTTCTTGCCCGTCGATCTGACAAGCAATTCCCATGCCAGCAAAGTAATCCCATGTTTCGCATTCCAATAACTGAATCCCTTGGGTTTCAGCAGCATAGACGATCGCAGTTGCTACGGGATGATTGAGAGAGGCTTCAGCGGTTGCGGCGAGTTTTAATACTTCAGTAGGGGAGATGCTTGGATCTGTGGTGTGGACGGCTACAACTGCATTACCTTGCGTCAAAGTACCAGTGCGATCGAAAACTATAGTATCAACTTGAGCCAGCAACTCTAAAACGCGACCGCTACGAATATACACGCCATGACGTGCCGCAGCTGTGAGAGCGCCCAGAAAAGCTGTGGGCATGGCAATTTGAATGCCGCTACCAAAGTCGAGTTGGAAGGGCGTAATCGCCGGACCATACGTCCCAGTCAAGGCAAAAATAGATGCACCTAAAAAGATAGTCGGTACGACAGCACTTTTGGCAAATTCTGCCTGCTGCGTACCGATCTGGGTGTCGTATACGGGTTCTGCTTGCAACAATTGAAAAGCTAATCCGACGCGGGTATTGTAACCAGTGCGTTTGGCTTGGATGCAGAGTTTACCTTCTAACAATCGGGCAGAAGCACAGACATCTTCGCCTGCTGTAGCAACGACTGGCTGCGGATCGCCAGTTAAGTGCCGTTCGTCGATTAATGCCGTTCCCTGTAAGATTTGCCCGTCTACGGGAATCACATCGCCAGGATAAACGATGACGCGATCGCCTGCTACCACCTCTTGATAAGCAATTTGTTGTTCTTGCCCATCTCGTTCGACCCAAACAAGCTGTTGGGAGCCATTCAACAACTGTTGAAATTGTCGTTCTTTTTCCTCTCCACTCATACCGCGCAGAGTCCGCCGCACGCCTACCAAAGCTGTCTTCAGTGATGGAGCGACAAACTGCCCGTTGAGGGTGTGAAATGTCATCCACAGGGAGTCTAGCAGATCGACATTGGGCTGGCGATTGACAACTAAACTCTCAGTTGCCCGACTGAACCAAGGTACGGCAGCACGTGCGATCGCCGCACCAATAATTAGAGGCGGAATTTCCAGTGGAGCAGCTACCAAGGCAAGTCCGAGGGCGATCGCTGGTAGTCCTAGTTGTTCCCACTCATTGACCTGCGGTCGGTCTAGTGGTTTTGTCTCTGGCAGAATTAGATCGGTACTGCCATCTGCATTACCGAATCGTTGAATGCGATCGAGCAGTTCTGCTTCGGCGATCGTTTCGGAAACTAAATGAGTTTCGTAAGTCACGATCAGCGATCGCGCCGCCGGATTGATCCGAATGCTGGTGACAAAATTCAGCGACTCTAATAGCCAATTCAGCTTGTCGGTATACTCTGAATTGTCGGCAATCCAAGGGACGCGAATCCGCAAGCGCCCCTCTGTGCTGTGAATAACTTGGCAATCCATCTTTAACGAGGGGATGAGGTCTGTAGAGACATTGCACGCAACGTCTCTACGGACATTAAACTACGTTGGTTGTGGAACAACACGACTAGCAAGGTGAGCAATGACATGACTATTCCACCACTCCATTGCTCTTGCTTGTGGGTTGTCGCTGTCGTGCCAACCACAATGTTCGACATGGATCGATTCGGGTTCGGCAGCGTGCGCTCTTTCGAGTTTTTCCGCCGTCACCGCGATCGCCGGTATGTAGCCAATGTGGGTGAATGAGTAGATATAATACTCGCCATTTTGATTTTTGTAGGCGGCGTGGTACTCATTCAGCGTATGGTGAGAGTCATGCTCGGCATCGGCATCTGCTAGGTTGCGTCCGTCCCATGCCTCGGCAATTAACTCATCGTAAGCAAGAGCGCGATCGTAGGCAGCGTATACGTTAGAGTCGAACTTGGGCTTTTCTCCCAATTGAATTTGTTCAAACATTAGCGCACTCCTGCTGTAACTAGCTGTTCTTGCTGGGCGTTGGAGTTGTCGAATTCAACCGTGTAGAAGTACCTCGAACCTGGTTCGTAGAGCCATGCAACACCTTCTGGATCTTTGGTCATGCTCCATTCAACGAAATCAGTTCTCGATCTGCGGTATGTCAGGGTTTGAGGAGACATACCCAAACGTCTTGCTAAGTCGCTCTGCTTTAAATGACCTAGAGGTGATGGTTTCTTCGACATTTCTAGCTCGATCGCCGTTTCTACTGCTGGATGCTTGCCGTTACCATTGCCATTGCCGTTTGTATAGTGTCCGTTGCCATTGCCGTTTGTATAGTGTCCGTTGCCATTCGTTTCAGGCGCGATCGCTACACTGACTTCCTCAGCAAGCTGCGGTTTCGACTCGACAATTGAAGTTGCAATGTCTTCCTGAGCTGGCTGTGGTTTCGACTCGACAATTGGAGTTGCACTAACTACTGGAGTGGATGTTTCTGACGGAGCGGCGATTGCTTCTTGAGGTACTGCCTTGGCTCCGGTGAGTGCGGGAATTTCCATTCCAGGTCCCATCAACGGACGCAAGCCATTCAGTTCGGCAAGGATAGCCGTACCGTTGTTGATCACAACAGCAAGTAGTGGATCGAGCGCGAAGAAGATACCTGAGACCAATGCGCCAAGGTTAGGAACGGCAACGATCGCCGTGTTTTGCCAAATGATATCCATCGCCTGTCTTGCTGCCTTAATTGCCATCAGTAAGCCGCGCAGGTCGTCTTCCATCAACACGACATCGGCGGTTTCTCTAGCAATATCCGTTGCCCCAGCAAATGAGATCGAAACATCGGCGTAAGCGAGTGCGGCTGAGTCGTTGATTCCGTCACCGCAGAAAGCAACTGTCTTGCCACTGTCATGCAGGGACTTCACAACTTCGACTTTGCGCTCTGGGAATGCTTCAGCATAGATGTTGTCAGGATTCATACCCAAGTTACCAGCAACGGCTTTCGCGACTCGCGATACGTCACCACTGAGCATGTAAGCAGTAATACCCATACGCTTCAGTTCGGCAATGACTTCCCGACTTTCTTCGCGAGCTGGGTCGCTGTAGCGGACTACACCGATGAGTTTGCCGTCGCCTGCAATGTAAACTAGAGATTGTCCGCCGGATTTAGCATCGGGATACCTGCGATCGTATTCATCCAGAGAAACGTTCTCTTGGTTCATGAAGCGCGGACTGCCGACGATGATTTGCATTCCGTCGATTTTGGCTGCTGCACCCAGACCGACTTTGTATTCCCACTCTTCGCATTCTTTCAGCGCTATGCCTTTATCTTTGGCGTTATGGACGATTGCCTCGGCGATTGGGTGCGTCAATCCTTGTTCGGCGGTTGCAGCCAAGCACAAAACATCATCTTTAGTAAAGCGATCGTCCATGATGTCGATGTCGTTGACACCAGCATGACCGACAGTTAGGGTTCCCGTTTTATCGAAGACGACTGTATCGATGCGGGCAAGAATTTCAATGGCTCGACCACTGCGGATCAAGACGCCGTTACGAGCTGTGTAAGTCAGAACCGATAAGATCGTGGTCGGTACTGATACGCGAATGCCCGTACCAAAGTCTAAAGTTAACAGAGCAACGGCACGATTCAGATCGCCACTCATTAGACCGACACCAGCACCAATTGCCAGAGTGGGAAGAACGGCTTGGTTGGCTACCATTGCCGCATAGTTTTCAACTCTGGTATCGTGTACTGGTGCGGCTTGCATTAAGTTGACAATCACGCCTGCGCGGGTGTTGTTACCGACGCGCTCGGCATCAATTGTTAATGTCCCGTCAACTAATAGGGTGGAAGCAAATACTTCTTCACCTTCGCGTCTGGTAACGGGGACTGATTCACCTGTTAATTTGCATTGGTCGATAATGCCAGTGCCGCTGATGATACTCCCATCAACCGGAATTTGGTCGCCAGGATAGACAATAATGCGATCGCCTACTACCACTTCAGCTGTGGGAATTTCTACGACTTGTCCGTCACGAATGACGAATGCCGTCTTACTCAAACAGTCGAGTAGGTCGAGGTTAGCTCTTTCGCTACCGCGAGCTGTCAAGTCTCGGATCGCCTCACCGCCTTCGACTAAACCGAGCATGAACGATGGTGCAAAGTAGTGACCTTGCAAAGTATGCAAGCTCAGTGCCAAACCATCGAGGAAGTCGATTGTCAATTGTCTGTCTTGTTGGATTGCTTCCCAGGCTCGTTTAAAGACAGGGATAGCACCGACAAATACTACGCCAGCAATAACAAACCCTGGAATTGGTAAGCCTATCATCGCGCCTACAGAGAGTGCTAAACCAGCCGCAGGAAAAGCTAACCGTTCTACGAAGTCTACTTCGTTACTAGCTTTTTCCTCCTCTGTTTTTGGTGTCCATCCTATGGGAACTTCTACTTGCGGCGCTGTTTGAATTGCACTGAATAGCCTTTCTTGAACGATCGCGATCGCTTTGGCACTAGCTTCGTAGTCATACTCTACAGTCAACGAGCGAGAGGCTGGGTTAAGCTGAACATCGCTGACAAAATCTAGCCCGTCAACTAAGTAATGAAGCTTGCCAACATATTCTGGATCGTCTGCCAGTCTGGGGATGCGAATCCGAAAACGTCCCTCAGTCCAGTGAACAACTTGGTAATGGATGTTTTCGATTTGAATCGTTGGTTCAACCGCAGCAACCGTAGGAGTCAAATCATTAGTAACGCTTGTAGCAATCATGACAAACAGTTATCTCCAAAGTGGCTGACAAAACACAAAATTTTAGTTATTCCAAACCCTGGCTAATACCTTGCATTTATCCTGCAATACTGAGTTTGCTGAGGCTTGCTAATGAATGGGGCGGTAAAATCCACAATTCACTACGATTGCCCGCATACCAAACCACACAATTGTGAGGCATTACTTGCCAGATATAAGCTGTATGGGTAATTTTTAGACATTGTAGATGTCAAGCTGAAACCTCTACTAACTGAGGTATTCGCAGTTGATAACAACTGGATGCTGCCCCGATCCGTCAGCTCACCAGGACGAATAGAAAATATGGGCGATCGACAAAAATCAGACATTGACCTCGCGTTATAGTTCAGCTTTACAGTGCTACAGCGAGTGCATTTAGAGTTCTTCTAAAGCTTACTATGAAATTTCCAGAATAAACAAAAAACTTTTGTAAACCACAATTAAATCGATTAATTCGACTCTGAAGCCTGCATTAGTTATTGGTTCGATCCCGCGTTTGAAAAAGTTATAGCTTGAATTTGATTAGCTTTTAGGCGATCGCTTTGCTGAGAGTTCAGCGGAATTTTTTTGGCGATCGCCCTCACTCACGCCACAGAATTTCTGAGAATTTTCTCGTTTCTAAGCTGCGTTATGTTAAGTAAAGCTAAAAATATCCTGAAATTTTGCCATTTTTAACTCTTTTTTGTAACTTTTGCTTCACGTAACGTTAGCCAAATTAACTTCCATCTCCTGAATTCTGGCTTCTGACTTCTTTCACAAACTCACTTCTTTCACTTTCGTCTCGCCTTTCTTCCAGCCTTTCTTCCAGTAAGAAACGATCTCATGTACTTGCTGGCGATCTGGCTCTACCAAGATTCCCCGCCGTTCAAATCGATTCAAAACATCTAAGATTTTAGGAAAAGGCAAATAACAAATTGCGACTGTCTCTCCCACTTCCGTATAGAGATCGAGTAATGCTTCTAAAGTGTTTTCCAGTAGTTCGGAATTCTTACCTTTAGGTAAATATCGCGTGGCAATGATCCGCGTATCTGCGGGAATATCTGTCTGCCAATTGGGAACTGGCGGAAAAGCAAGCAGAAGTTTTAGCTTTTCTGGCAGCCGTTGACGGAGTGCAGGAGAATTTGGCTCGTCGCAATATAAGATGTGATCTTTGGCTAAGTGCCAGCAAACTTCCGGCTGGCTAGTTGGACTTTTCCTGTTCCTGCTTGCTTGGTTGGGAGATAAACGCGCTACAGTGTTAGGCTTTGTTTCAACGATCTCCACTTGAGGGGATAATAGCGATGTTTGTGCCGAAACTGCCTGATGA
Source organism: Chroococcidiopsis sp. CCALA 051 (assembly GCF_003015105.1). Taxonomy (NCBI): domain Bacteria; kingdom Bacillati; phylum Cyanobacteriota; class Cyanophyceae; order Chroococcidiopsidales; family Chroococcidiopsidaceae; genus Chroococcidiopsis; species Chroococcidiopsis sp. CCALA 051. The sequence continues at coordinate 28,471 of NZ_PYCI01000073.1, forward strand.
CTGCTTGGATCGGTTTCGCTAACTGTGGATTGAGCTTCTAACTTTGGCTTTGCCGAAGAAACCTTGTATTTTTTTTTGAGTGCTTTCGCTTTCGAGTAGGTAATGCTTTCCCCCGATGCAGCTAGGGCGATCGCTTCTTCTATCGCTTGTTTTGAAGTTGACGGCGCTGCTAGCTCGTACATTGCCGACGGAGCAAATTTATCAATTTGATAGATTTGGTTGCCAAAGCGATCGGCAACTTGCATGAATCTCGCCGCAGTTGGATAGCTCCAATGAAATTCTGCCTCAATCCAATCAATAAAGCGTCCGTGCTTCAATTTATCTTTTACGGCATTAAGCTTCTGCCCGATTTCGATAATATCTTGGGCAGTGCGTTTCACCAGGGCTTGGATTTCTCCCGTTTGCTGTCGCACAAATTGAGAGATTTCTGCTTCTAGCTCTGTATAATTAAACTCTTTTCGAGCCGCGTCGATTACTGAGACTGGCATTCTATTCATTTGTTAAAACCCGCTATCAATATAGTTTTGCCAGATATTTATCTTTTTTACTTCAAAGAAAATTTTGTTTCCTCTGCCTTTGGACAGGCATGTGTTGCCTCCCTATCATGACTATTATATTCAGAATAGGCATAGTTGCAACTTCGCGATCGAGAACTCTATCTAAATGGCTTTGAATTGATGAGTGTAAACTATTCTTGCTAAGTTGCACCGACTTCGCCAAGTCAGGCGATCGCACGAGTAGAGATACAGACAAAAAGCCTACCTACAGTGTGAGAGAGAAACATAAAGTTTTAGAAATTTTATTGCTAATTGTTTTGTTCAGCTAACACTCCGGGAAGAAAACTTACTAAGTCTTAGTCTATCGTTACTATAAGAGTTGCTTTGCCTACTCAAGATTTTTTTTAAGACTTTGTTTAGATTTAGTATAAATCGCAAATTTCAATTTTATACATTGGTTTCACTAATATATTCGATTGCAAGCAGTGATGACTCAGTTTGCTTAGAGGGTGTGTTATAGGTGAAAACAAGCTTGTAACGCTTACTGCTAGCTGCTTGGATAATTTCAAGCTAGACAGTTGTATATATAAAATTCAATCCAAATAATCAGAAAAAATGACAGATTTTAGTTGATTAATATTTCTCAAATCGACAAAATTGTTCGATAATTAAATAATTGTCGAACAGAGCGATCGTCCATGTTAATTATAAACAATATCACTCATAAGCAGGAGAAAAGAAAAACAATAATTTAGCTTTAACTCATTCATTAGCTTTGCCAAACCACTAGTTCATGGAGTTAAAATTTCTGACTTTGGTTAGATTACTTGTTAAATAAATCAATTTAAAAAATAATACTAAAGGAGGCAAAGTCATATGGAAGCAGTAATGTTTAAGATTTACACTAGACCAGATAAGTTTAGCGAATTAGTAGAAGTTTTAAAAGATCGTGGATTAAAAGTTGTTGTTAGTTATAGAGCCGATCGCTCGGAAGACTACGACGAACTCCTCGTATATCAAGGCTTAGACGAGATCGAGCTGCAAAATGAATAGAGTGAAAAACACGATTAAGTTACGGATAATCCGAAGCTGAAGAACAGTTGGCAGCGATCGCATGTAAAGTTATTGAACAGTTCAAATTTTTCAATTGTTTTGAATTTTATCGATCGCTCAGGTACGTGGAGTTACTTTTCAATAACAGATGTTCTAAGATTTAATAACTTAGATTAAGAAAATTAAATTATAGTATTAACTCAGGTTCAATTAACTTTTTTAAAAATCTTTGAAGTAGTTCAATTAGATTTGTGTTATTCCTGCTATCATCAAAATTGAGTTTTAGAAGCTACGTAGGGTGACAGAGTTGGATTGAGTGCAAATACATTTTGCTCTTGTGACCCAAATTCAGAGATAACGACTGTCTTTCGCACTCAGAGCGATTAGCAGCTGTTGGTTATTAGTTATCTGCTGTCGGTCATCGATCTAGGCAAATAGCTAATAACGAGTGACAAATAGCTTTAGCGCGATCGCTTCCTACGATAGGCATGAGGTAGTCGTTGCGTCCGGTACGAGTTGCAATTGTTCTTTATTGGAAACTGAATCAACATGCTTGAACTAGAAGCTTTATTGCTAGGACTAGAACCGTTAACAGCAGCAGGGATTGGTTTAGGAGCATTAGCCCTAGCACCTGTAGTTGGTGTCGTAGGTTCTGCTATGGGAGGGTCTAATTCAGCTGTAGGTAATTCTTTGTCAGAGTCATCCAAATCCTTAGCGAAAACGGGTATGGTTTGGATGTTAGATGCTTATGACAAGGCTCAAAGTACCGTAGCTGAAGCATCAGAATCTTTTCAGGACTTGGTGGCGGAAGCCAAAACTGACTTGAAAAAGAGTAAAGCCAAGCCCGACCAGAGTTCAATTCCGCATCAAGTGGAAATTGGCTAAAAAAGGACTGGGAGACAATGGAATTCGGAATTCGGAATTCGGAATTCGGAATTCCGAATTTGTAATTACTCTCTGCTTGGGTAAGGGCGGGTTTTGACTCCAGATTGACGCTGGGAACGGTGAATATGCTTGCTAAACCTACTTGGGTAAGGGCGGGTTTTGACTCCAGATTGACGCTGGGAACGGTGAATATGCTTGCTAAACCTACTTGGGTAAGGGCGGGTTTTGACTCCAGATTGACGCTGGGAACGGTGAATATGCTTGCTAAACCTACTTGGGTAAGG
>NZ_PYCI01000074.1:0-31139 GCF_003015105.1 Chroococcidiopsis sp. CCALA 051
GTCTCCCTTATCCCCCTTGTCCCCCTTGTCCCTGAATTATGTCTACGAACGACCAATTAGAAAACCTGGTTTTTGAGCCCAATTGGTCTGCTTACTACCAAGCAGTAGAAGGTCGTCCGCCGCGAGAAACTCTGCTATCGGCGTTGACAAGGTTTGAGCCATTATCTCAGGAATTTCCACAGTTTGCAGTGGATTTGGGCTGCGGAGATGGACGAGACACGGCGGAACTGCTGAAGCGGGGTTGGCGGGTACTAGGAATTGACGGAGAAGCAAAAGCGATCGCCCGTTTGCAAAGTCGTCCTGACATCGATCTCCGTCGCCTAGAAACTCTGGTGATGCGCTTTGAAGATCTAGTATTACCAGAATCGGTCGATCTCATTAATGCCAGCTTTTGCCTACCATTTTGTCCGCCGGAACATTTTCCTAGCTTGTGGAACAAAATTATCGCAGCATTGCGGGTTGGGGGACGTTTCTGCGGTCAATTATTTGGCGATCGCGACTCTTGGGCAGTTTACCCTAACATGAGCCATCATACCCGCGCCCAAGTAGAAGAATTGCTCCAACCTTTCAAAATTGAGTGGTTTCAAGAAGAAGAACACCCAGGCACGACTGCTTTAGGCGAACAAAAGCACTGGCATATCTTTCATATTGTTGCTTGCAAACAGCAATTGACTCATCGACTAATCAACTGCAACCATAACGTCTGATGATTTAACGACAGCGTAAGCCTCTTTACCCTCTGCAAGTCCCAAGCTTTCAGCCGAGGATTTTGTAATAATTGCAACTATTTCCACTCCAGGCGCAAGTTCTAACGTGACTTCAGTATTAACGGCTCCTGGTACAACTTTTTTTACAGTTGCTTTCAATGTATTGCGGGCGCTAATCTTCATTTGTCAATCTTTTGTATATGTTTTGTTAGCTCGATCTTCTATCTATTTACGCTCGTTAAACTGTAAATTTAACTACTTTTTATTGCCGAGCGATCGCCTCATCATCTCCTTTAAGGATTAGTAGTTCCTACATATTGACTCATTGTAAGTATATGTTAATCTAATCTATCCATAAAGCATATCTAATATAGATTCTACTATAATTTATAGTTATTTTTTGTAGATAAAGTAGATATTGAACTGAAGATTCTATGAAAAGAAAAAATGTTTTTGCCTTTATTTGTGGAGTTGCGATCGCGCTGATTTTAGCAACTATTTTCAACTGGCTCAATCCATCTCCTGTTGTCGCACAAGCAAATACAAACTTACTTATATCTGCTGCTGCTAGCCTCCAAGATGCCTTAAAAGAAGCCCAACCACTTTTTCAAAAAACTCAGCCGAAGATCGAAGTCAATTATAACTTTGGTGCTTCTGGGGCATTACAACAACAAATAGAACAAGGTGCGCCAGCAGATATCTTTTTTTCTGCCGCTGCAAAGCAAATGAATGCCTTGCAGGATAAAAATTTGATTCTTCTCGATACCCGCCGCAACCTCCTAACTAATCGCCTTGTCTTGGTTGTGTCGAGTAATTCCGATCTGAAGATCGATAAGTTCGAGCAATTAACAGATACTAACATAAAACGAATTGCTGTAGGCGAATTCCGCAGCGTTCCAGTCGGACAATATTCCGAGGAACTATTCAAGAAGTTAGGAATTCTATCACAAGTTAAACCAAAATTAGTGTTTGGCAATAATGTCCGTAATGTACTAGCTGCTGTAGAAAGTGGCAATGCTGATGCTGGAATTGTCTATACCACAGATGCCAAACTCTCAAATAAAGTTCGGGTAGTGGCTACAGCAGCGGAAAACTTACATTCTCCGATTGTCTATCCTATAGCCATTATTAGTAGTAGTAAAAATCTTGATGCTGCCAAAGAATATATTCAGTTTTTGACTGATAAGCAAGCAAGAACCGTGTTTGAGAAATACGGTTTTGGCATAGCCAAAGCATCGTAAAAATAGCGATAGGTAGAAACGAGAACGTCTAGATTATCTGAGGCGATCGCTAATACCTATTTGATAAAGTACTCTGATTCAGCCGTATTTTCTCAGTTCTGTGCTGCCAATTGCAGTAGATTATTGACATCATCAGCAACAGCATACCAAGATAAAATTTGGTCGTAAGCTGGGCTGTCACTAGGAGATGCATGGGGTTTTGCCCTTGCCGTAGGCATCGCCTCAAATGATTTTACTAAAATATTAAGACTTTATTTAATGGCTCAAAGCGAACAAAAATATCTGAACTTGCAGATTAAATATATTTACTATAAATAATTCGTAAGAGCATAGCTTCGAGAAAAACTCTTGGATGGCGAGGAGTTCAAATTTTAGTAGAGAAAATTTTCAGCGATCGCGTATTCATAGCACTCAGCAAAGCTAGCATCTTTTGAAAAAGAACCGCGCAATAACATGCCTTACGCCATTACTAAGCACTGCATTCGTTGTGACAACTGCCTGCCTCAGTGTCCTACAGGTGCGATCAAAATTATCGAGGGTGAGTATTGGATCGATCCCAGCTTGTGTCATGACTGCCAGGATTCCCTAGCACCGCAGTGTGTAGACTCTTGCCCTGTCAACTCTCCGGTTCCTTGGCAAGCGAAGAAAGGTAGATGCAAGATTGATGTTAGAACCGTACCTAGCCTCGATCTTTTTCCCGACGGTAAAAGTCATCCTTTTGCTTCCGCGATCGCTAGTTGGGAATTATGCAATGTTCTAGCACAGCGACGCTCTCTTACTTGGGAAATCGATGCTGCGGGAGAGTTGTACTATCAGCGGCAAATTCATGGAGGTAAGGGTGCGATCGCCTTCCGAATTACAGACAGCTTAGATTTGGAACCGCCAGTTGCGCTTAAAGGCGATCGAGCATTATCTGCGATCGAGACATTTGATATTAGATCTGCTTGCTTGCACTTAATCTACGCCGCTCATGTTACAAGCTTAGAGCGTCCTTGGGAAGAGGAATTCATTATCAATGACCGACAGATTGAGGAATACTTGGGACTGGACAAGCGCAAAGACCTGAGCAAACTGACTAAACTCGTTCTCATTAAAGAACTTGCCCAACAACCATGCAAGCTAATAGCTTGTATCGATCTGCCCCAACAAGGAAAGATTAAGGGAATTCGGCTGGAAAAAAGTCGTTTGTGGCATTTACTGGACACTCAACATCACTTTCAAGAAGACGATTTGGGATGCAAACATCTGGTTGGGTTGACTTTCAAAATTAAAATCGGTCAGTGGGCGCAGCATTTTCTGAATCGGCAAGGTTGCAAAGAGCGGACTGCATTCTATCAGTACGGTACTTTACCCAAAGCCCTACTCAGCGCCGTGATGAGTATTTGGCAGCAGCATGAGGGTGCAGCGCGGATGATGCTATGGTTGCTATTTAAAACCAAAATGGGTAAAGAGCAGCGCGTTACGATTCCCACTCTCATGAGAGTAGCCTACGGCGAGCGAAAACTGAGCCAAATATCTTTGCAACCGGAGAATCGCCAACGTCTATTAAGAATATTTGAAAGCGATTTAGAGGTACTCGATCGCTACGGACTCAAGCCTGTATTCGATCCTGTGACCTATCCACCAGAGATTCAACCTTTGTGGGCTAAGTTAGTCGATATTCCAGAAGATGCGGAAGCTGCATTAGAATTTTGGATTGATGATGGTAGCAATAGCACTCGATTGACCGATGCTGCCCCTCGTGGTAAGTGGAATCGATTAATGAATGCTCGGATTTTACATTTTGAACTGCCTCCAGAGTGGGAACAACAACTCGCGAAATCTAAGAAGAAGCAACGAACGACGAACCGCAAAACTAGGTCAAAATCGCAAGTAGCCCTCTCTACTGAATATATTATTGAGGCAAGAAAAAAACTGGGATTGAGCCAAAGAGATTTAGCCCAGCTAACGGGTAAAAGCCAGAGTTGGATTCGCGATATTGAAAATGGACGTTTTCAAGCTAAGTTAGAAGATCGAATATTATTGCAAAAAGCGCTAGGGATGAATGCTTGACTTGAATTATGGGTCTCTGCGCTTTAGCAGTTCTAAATGATTTGTCAAGCAGGCTTCTAGCCTGCCGCAGGCTAGAAGCCTGCTCCACGTTCATGAATCAAATAGGATTGCTATTGTTGGAATGGTAATTCCTGCTAGTTTGAAGCGATCGCTGAAAGTCTGCAAACTGCCCTCAAGCAACTAAAGTTGTAATGGGATTTAGAGAATTAATGGTGAGTGGATAGTAACGCATTGGCTAGCAGAGTGAAACTCTTCTTCTAGCTACCAGCCACCAGCCACCAGCCACTGATAACTGTAAGAATTCTGCAACATTTGTTTGTAGGACGATCGCATGAGTTATCTTGTAGATTAAGCTACTGCCGCTTCAGTACAGATGGATTGCAGGTATGAAAAAGTTTATTCTACTGTGTTTGTTTATTGGCGGGCTGTGGTTTGCTCTGTCAAGCTTTCAAGGGTTGGCAGCTAAAGGCGAATATCAGTCCATTGTGCTAGATTTTCGGGAAAATGTGCCGAATACGGAGATAGAAGCTAAATTAAACGCGATCGCGCAGCGATACAAAGTCAAGCCTCGGCTTAATAGTGAGTTTTCCGCAGCAGATAATGTATATGTCGTGGAAGGCGATCGCCAGACTCTTACTAGCCTGAGAAACTCCAAAATCGCTAAATCTACCGAATATATCGAACCTAACTACATTTACCGCGCCTATGAGGTTCCCAACGACCCCCAATACGGTCAGCAATGGAACATGCGTAGTATTAGCATTGAGTCGGCATGGGATGAAACCAAAGGTAGCGGCGTAACCGTTGCTGTGATTGACACGGGCATTAGTCAAGTTCCAGACCTGAAAAATACCAAATTCGTCGAAGGCTACGACTTTGTAAATGATAAAGTTGCAGCAGATGACGACAACGGGCATGGGACTCACGTAGCAGGTACGGTAGCGCAATCAACCAATAATAACTATGGTGTCGCAGGTGTGGCTTATGAAGCCACGCTCATGCCCCTGAAAGTCTTAAGTGCAGGTGGTACGGGTACGACCTCCGATATTGCCGAAGCCATCCGCTTTGCTGCTGACAACGGCGCAGGCGTAATTAATATGAGCTTAGGTGGTGGTGGTGAAAGCGAAATGATGAAAGAAGCGATCGCCTATGCCCATCAAAAAGGTGTCGTAGTCGTCGCCGCTGCTGGCAATGCCAATAGCAACGCTGCCGAGTACCCTGCCCGCTATCCTCACGTAATTGGAGTTTCGGCGATCGATTCAGCGGGAGAAAAAGCCCCCTACTCTAATTTCGGTGCAGGAATCGATCTTTCTGCTCCTGGTGGCAGTAATTCCGGCAAAATCGTCCAAGAAACTATCGATCCAGATACGGAAGAACCAGTATTTGCCGGATTCCAAGGAACCAGCATGGCATCTCCCCACGTTGCCGGAGTCGCCGCCTTAGTTAAAGCTGCTGGGATACAAGACCCAGATGAAGTAGAAAGCGTTCTGCAAAAGTCCGCCAGAGTCGTGCAAGATGACGGACTCAACTACTACGGTGCGGGACATTTAGATGCATCCGCCGCCGTGAAACTTGCCGTGCGCGGACAAATTACCTTCAAAGACTTCTTCCGCTGGCTGCGGGATAACGGCTACCTCAACCCCCGTTTCTGGATTGATGGTGGTGCAGTGGCGTTATTACCTAAAGTCCTGATGGTACTCGGTTCTTACCTCTTGGCTTGGTTCTTGCGGGTTTACTTCCCCTTTACCTGGAGTTGGTCGCTGTCATGGGGGTTAGTTACAGGCAGTTCGGGTTTATTCTTCCTCAAAGGCTTTTATATCTTCGACCTACCTCAATGGCCCTTCCGCTTGCTGGGCAGTTCCATTCCCGAACTCGGTAGCGCCATTCAGGGATACTCTGAGTTAAACCCCTTCTTTGCCAGCGTAGTGATTCCCTTCGTGTTAATCGTGTTACTGCTGGGAAATCCGAGTTGGAAGAAATTTGCTGTCGGTACAGCTTTAGGTGTCGCTAGCTGCTTGTTAATCAGTGCCTTTATCGCACCCGATTTAGGCTGGTTGGGAAGTGGGGCGATCGCTCGTACTTTTCTGATCGGTAATGCTTTAGCCTGTTATGGGATCGCTTGGTTGGCAATGAAAGGTGAAGGAAGCTTAGTCAGTTAACAGTGACCAGCGATCGATAGAGACGCAACATCTCTCGACCCCCCTTACTCCAAAGGGGGGATTTTTGTGTCTCATTTTCCTGGTTCCCGTAGCTCCTAGCTCAAGCGCCCCTAGTATAAGAGTAGTAATACGACATGGATCGAATAAGATGAGTATTAACATTACAGGGACGATCGAGCGGCGCGATATTGGTACTGGGGCTTGGGCTTTGGTTGCAGATGACGGCACGACATATGAGATTCCTAGAGGGACTGCCAAGGAATTGCTGAAGGACGGACAAAAAGTGAAAGTTGCTGGAGAGGTAAAAGAAGATGTGATGAGCCTAGCGATGATCGGTCCCGTCTTAGAAGTAAAATCGTTTGAAATAGTCTGAAAGAGAATTCTGGTAGAGTGCGTTAAATAACGCACCCTACGAATTTTTGCTTTCCTGCATTAGTTAGCAGACACGACTTCTTGCAAGCGCGTTCTAAACTCCCCTTTGGGATGACCCCCTTTGACTTCGCCCACAATTTTGAAGTCGCCTTCTGGCGTATCGCAAATAATATAAGTGGGCCATCCCATTTCGGCTTTATCTGGATATTGAGTTAATAAAATCTTGCGATACTTGCGATAAGTTGTCGTATCTTGCATTTTGACATCGATAAATTCTAAGCCTAATTCTTCACTAACTTTGCGATCGTAGAAAGACATTTTATGGCAAATTCCACAGTCTTCAGACGAAAATTTAATCACTGCTAATGCCATGACTTGCAACCTCCGATAGTTGAATAGTTAAAAAGTTTCTCAAATCGAATCGATCGGACTTAAACTATATCAAGTTTACTAGCAATCGACATTTATAGAATTGCGATCGCCTTTGACATAAAAGCGACTGCATAAAAACTACAGATGCGATCGCAACATAGCTTTTAAATTCAGTACAATTACTGAGTTACGTTTATCACAGGAGCAAGCGCTCGTGCAAGCGGGGAAGCACGGGGACGCAGATGAAGGTTTGCTGTTATTACTAAGCGACTTCAGAGAATTTACGGACAAAATCAAGTCGAGAAACAGATATGCTTATTATCTGGAGCCGATCTAATGATTTTATGGAAAAACTTCTGAGCAGTGGTTAAGCGTAAATCTCTATTTTGGCGTTACGGTGTAGCAGTGTTGACAGTGGCGATCGCCTTAGTTGTCACGCTCTTTCTCGCTACCCTAATCGATAAAGAAAGCCCATTTATGCTGTTTTTCATTGCGATTTTGGTCAGCGCCTGGTGTGGTGGAATGGGAGCGGGATTAGCAGCAACAGCACTCGCAGCAATCTTATGCAACTATTTTTTCCTCCCTCCTCAATACGTGCTATCCATCGCGAGTTGGGAGCAAGGCTTGCACCTAACGATTTTCGTTCTCGAAGCCATCTGTATCTGTACTGCTATTGCTATCCTCAACTCTGCTAAAGTGCGAGCGCAACAGAGCCAAGTCGCAGCGTTACATTGCCAAGCAACTTTACTCCAAAGTGAAGAACGTTTCCGTCTGCTAATTGAGGGAGTGAAAGATTACGCAATTTTCATGCTCGATGCTGATGGCATAGTTGCCAGTTGGAATGCAGGAGCGGCTAGAATTACAGGTTATAAAGCTAGAGAAGCGATCGGGCAACACTACTCTCGATTTTACACCTATACCGACATAGAAAGCGGTATTCCCCAACAGGAATTACAAACAGCGATCGCGCAAGAGCGAATGGAAACGGAAGGCTGGCGGATACGACGAGATGGCTCTAGGTTTTGGGCAAATGTCGTCACGACAGCTCTCACAGATAGTAGCGGAGAAATTCAAGGTTTTTCTCAAGTCGTGCGCGATGTTAGCGATCGCCAACGTAGTGAAGAGTTGCTCCGCCAGAGTCAAGAGAGGTTGCATTTGATTTTAGAAGCATCGCAGATAGGAATTTGGGACTGGAATTTGCATACGCACGAACTTAAGTGGTCTTTGCAACAAGAGGCTTTATTCGATCTCGCACCTGGGACATTTGCAGGTACTTACGAAGCTGTTCTCGATCGGATTTATCCAGAAGATCGTGCTTCGTTCAGCGAAGCTATTACCCGCGCGCTGGAAAGAACGGGAGAATTTGAGCAAGAATTTCGCATTCTTAGTGCTGATGGCAATATTCGTTGGTTGGCGGGACAAGGTAAAGTTTTTTATGATGATGCCGATCGAGCGATCTGGATGACTGGAATTAATCGCAACATTTCCGAGCAGAAGCAAGCAGCAGCACGCATTCAAGCTGTAGAACGAGAAAAAGATTTTTTGTTGAAAGAAGTTCACCACCGCGTTAAAAATAACCTCCAAATGATTTCTAGTTTGCTTAGTTTACAAACAAACTATGTCAGCGATCGCCAAACGCTAGAAATTCTAAAATCGGGTGAGGCTCGGATCTTTTCTATGGCTCTGGTTCACGATCTCTTGTATCGCTCTCAATCTCAAAATTGCGTTCAAATTAATTTAGCTGATTATATTGAAACACTAGTTAATAATTTATCCAGTACATATGACACTGCTAAACTCAATTGCAAGCGAGTTACTTTAAAACTTGCAACAGAACCAATTTGGGTAAGTATAGATATTGCTATTCCCTGCGGCTTGATTATTAACGAACTTACAACAAATGCAATGAAACATGCTTTCAAAAAGAGGCAATTTGGGCAAATTTGTATTGCAGTTCAATTTGAAGAACCTCAAACTCATAATCATGTCATTCTCAAGGTCAGCGATGATGGAATTGGATTACCACTAGAACTTGATTGGCAAAATACTAAATCTTTAGGACTACAAATAGTCTATATATTAACCAACCAGCTAAAAGGAAATATTGAATTAACTAAAAAAGATTTTGGTACGGAATTCATAGTGAGATTTTCGATCTAGACTGAGTTTACAAAAGAATGAATATTTCAGCAAAAATATTGGTGGTTGAGGACGAAGGGATCGTTGCCAAAGATATAGAAAATCGGCTACAGAAGTTTGGTTACCATGTCTGTAAAACTGTCGCAACTGGAGAAGAAGCGATCGCACAAGTTAGCGAACTCAAACCAGACTTAGTACTCGTGGATATTCGCTTGCAAGGAGATATGGACGGCATAGCGGTAGCTCAAATTTTACATCATACTTTCGAGCTTCCTGTGGTCTATCTAACTGCAAATTCCGACGAATACATTGTCACTAGAGCGCTGGCAACACACCCCTTTGGTTATATTGTCAAACCTTTTAGAGAGCAAGAACTAAAAACAACAATCGAGATCGCGCTAAATAAATATTTAGTAGAACAAAATCTCAAACAAAACAAATACTGGTTGAGAACTGTATTAAAAAGTATTAATAATGGCGTAATTGCTAGCGATACAGAAGGAAAAATTACTTTGATGAATCCAATTGCAGAAGCTCTGACTGGTTGGAATCGACAAGATGCCTGCGGTAAAGAAGCAACAGAAGTTGTCAAAATTATTCCGACACAAACTATATCAGAACACCCAATTCAACAAGCTTTACAGAAAGGAATAACAGTCGAGATTTCAGAGCGATCGCAACTGATCGATCGAAATGGCTTAGAAATACCCATTGACGACAGCATTGCGCCAATTAAAGACGATCGAGGAAACATTGTAGGCACGATGTTAGTTTTTCAGGATATTAGCGAACGACAGCAGGTCGAAGCTATGCACCAAAAACAAATCGAGCAAGAACAGATGTTGGTGCAAATGGAGAAGATGCACGAACTCAAAGATGATTTTTTAAGCACTGTTTCTCATGAGTTACGTACACCGATTGCCAACATGAAAATGGCAATTCAAATGTTAAAAACTTCTCCTAGTAGTGAAAAAAGACAGCGATATTTAGAAATCTTGCAAGCAGAATGCAATCGAGAAGCTGAGTTGATTACCGAACTACTCGATCTGCAAAGATTAGAAACAGCGTCTTATCCCACCCTCGTACAAGAAGCGGTTAACTTACAAGAATGGCTACCTCAAATTATGGAGCCTTTTCTGATTCGCGCCCAAGAAAATCAACAATTACTAGAAATTCGGCTCGATCCTAATCTATCGCAAATCTTGACAGACCGCGCCAGTTTGGAGCGAGCGATCGCCGAACTAGCAAACAATGCCTGTAAGTATACTCCAGAAGGGGGGATGATAGTCGTTAGTGTCAGTTATCAGGCAGCAGGGAAAAAGAGAGCTGAGGGAGCTTATGATGCTGAGGGAGAGAAGAGAGCTGAGGGAGCTTATGATGCTGAGGGAGCTGAGGGAGAAAAAACACTACACCCCACACCCCATAACCTTTCTTCACCCACCACGCACCACGCACCACGCACCACGCACCACCCAATTACCAATTACCAATTACCAACTACCAACTACCAACTACCAACTACACGCACGATCTTTACCGTTCGCAACCAAGCAGAAATTCCCGCAACAGAATTACCAAAGATTTTTGAAAAATTTTATCGCATTCACAACAGCGATCGCTGGAAACAAGGGGGTACGGGATTAGGATTAACTTTAGTACAAAAATTGGTAGAACACCTTCAAGGAACGCTTCAGGTAGAAAGTCAGGAAGGGTGGACTACATTCACTATGGAATTACCTGATGAGCAGGGAGCAGTTATCAGCGATCGGTGACCAGTTATCAGTTATCAGTGTAGAGATGTTACATGTAACGTCTCTACAAAGTAACTCACTTCTTAACTACTTTTAACTGAGTGAGACTCGGCTCGGTGCATCCGGTAATGTATCCATCACTGACTTGAATCTGTTGTAGGTATTCCAATGCTTCTGAGGTGATGATTTCTCCTGGCATTAAAATAGGAATCCCTGGAGGATAGGGACAGATAAGTTCTGCACTGATGCGATCGCGTGTCTGATGAAATGGTAGTGTTTCTGTTGGAGCAAAGAAAGCCTCACGCGGTGTGAGAAGAGAATTCGGAATTCGGAATAACGCTTCGCTTCGCCTTCGGCTGACGGAATTCGGAATTTGGAGTTGGTTTTGACTTTTAACTTTCGACTTTTGACTTACTTGTGTAGATCTTTCACCCAGAACAGCAAAACCTTCTACCAGACGCTCGATATCTGCTACTGTGTTGCCCAAGGAAATAATAAACGTGAGGTGCTGTAAAGATGGTAATTCGGCTGTAACGCCTAATTCTTGATGCAAGATTTCATCCGCCTCAAATCCCGCGATCCCCAAACCGGAGACAGTGACGGTAAGTCTCGTCTCGTCAAGTGCAACAAAGCCTGAGTTTTTTGCTGGCAGCTGTAAAACTGAAAGATTGGGAATTTGACTAATCCGGTTTCTGGCTTCATCAGCTAAGCGCAAAGCTTTCGTCATCAATTCCTCGCCGTATAATGCCATTTGTTGCCGTGCGGCATCTAGGGAGGCTAAAAGTAAATAACTGGGACTGGTAGATTGTAATAATTGTAAGGATTTATTTAGGCGATCGCGATCTATTCTATTGCCGCTAACGTGTAGCATTGAAGCTTGAGTCAATGCCCCTAAAACCTTATGAGTTGACTGTACGCTTAAATCTGCGCCAGCTGCTAAGGCAGGGGTAGGCAATTCGGAATGAAAGGCAAAGTGGGAACCGTGCGCCTCGTCAACTAATAAAGGAATATTATGTTGATGAACTACAGCAGCGATCGCATTTAGATCGCCACATACACCGTAATATGTCGGATATACCATCAACACCGCTTTGGCATCGGGATGTGCGGCTAAGGCTGCGGCTACTGCTTCAGGAGTGATGCTGTGAGCGATATCCAGCACCGGATCGTATGCAGGAGCAATGAAAATAGGGACAGCACCAGAGAGAATTAGACCTGCGATCGCTGAATTATGCACGTTACGCGGCAGAATAATCTTATCTCCTACCCCACAAGTTGCTAAAATTGCTGCCTCTACACCACAAGTTGAACCGTTGACTAAAAACCAGGTTTTTTCCGCTCCAAACGCGACTGCGGCTAATTCTTGCGCTTCCTGAATGATTCCTTGGGGTGCAAATAGGTTATCTAACTCCGGCAATTCTGGTAAGTCAGCACTAAATATGGCTTTACCAAAGTAATTCACTAGCTGCTGGGTGATTCCTTCTCCCCGTTTATGTCCTGGGGTATAGAAAGGAGCATGATTGATTCGAGTTGCACATTGCCAAAGAGCCTCCAGAATTGGAGTTTTGGCTTGAGAGATGATGTCAAATTCCATCAGGCATACACTAGCAGCGTCAAGACGATCGTATAACAATATGCATGTATACCTGCACGCGCGATCGCGATCGCCCCACTAAAATCGTACTTTTATTTGTACGGGCGAGTTTTAGTGAGAGATCTTCGTTAGTTATTCAGGATTCTAGCTAAACCCATCCCTGCGAATTTTTGACTTTTAGCTTTTAACTTGCTTACCAGCCGTCTTCTTCTGGCGTAGAGTGTCCCCAAATTTCTAAATCCAAGTCGTTCAAATAGGTAATTGCGTTGCCAATCTGAGGTTTTGTCCCATGAAGTTCTAAATCGAACCAACCATCATCGCGTCCATTCGCACTCAGTAAAGCCGCTAAAATGTTTACAGTAATCCCACACTGGGAAGTGAGGCGAGAAATGACTGGTTCGCTATGCAAGCCTTTGGGTATGCGAATCTTGAGCCGAGTTTGAGTTGGTCTATGCGTACCTAATTCCACATCGCTTGGAATCGCCATAGTTATCTCCCATAAAGGTTAGTTTTTACATCTGAGATCTGAGATCGCAGCTCTACAAGCTATAGCCTTAATCAACGGTTAACTTATCGGAATAGTGTATTTATTAGTTGCGATCACCATTATACCGACTGCACAGCAGAAAAGCAATCGGACAAGAAGTAAAGATTTATTACTATTATTTGATTTTTTGCAGATTTGGTAATTTGTCACGGGTAATTTGTCACGCACCACTCACCGCTGTATGGGTGCATGGCTGTGCGTCCCTACTCACAACTCCCTGGTAACTGACAACTGATAACCGATTTACTATTTTCAATATCTGCTTGCGATTGAGCGGTATCTGGAGTCAGCAATACTTGAATTTCATCGAAAAAAACCTCAGTTCTCGGTAGAGAAATGGTTGCAGCTATTGATTGTTTTACATCTGCATCGAGATGTTTGTACATCAAGCTGAGATGGGGATTGAGAGTAAAATCGGCAGGGGACTGGGAGTGCTTCCGAATTGACTCTGTAATCTGACTTAAGATTATACTGGGATGAAATTGGACGAAAAGAGTTTTCGTAAATTGGTCTGTATATAAGACGCGATCGCACTGTAAACTAAAAGCGTTAATTCCTCGAACTGCCTGCTCTAAAATTTCAGTTAGAGATGCATCATCTGCAAATTCTCCCCAGTAAATTGTAACGTGAGGCGTGAAGGAGAAAGCAGCGTAATTTTCGGCAAGGCGATCGATAGCTTCCTGAAAGAAGATTCTATCGGCGGTGGCGGGAATTAACCAAAATGCTACTTTTTGTCCCATAAGTGGCTAGTGGCTGGTGGCTAGTGGCTAGAATTACTTCCTTGTCTCCCTTGTCTTCCTTGTCTTCCTTGTCTTCCTTGTCTCCCTTGTCTTTCTCTACACTGACAAAGGTGGGGGAAAGCAAATATCGTGCTGAAATTGAGCTACATCTTCAGTGCGGTGAATTGGTAAGATATACTCTAAATTTTCGTGAGGACGAGCAATAATGTGATGGGAAAGAATCTCGCCGCCATTAACCCGCAACACAGCTGCTAAGCCAGCCGTAATAGCTACATTCACCTCAGAAACAGCGCCTCTGATGATAACTGTAATGCGACCGAGATCCGTGTTTTCGTATGCAACAAGAGTCACCAGCGCCGCTTTACACATCGCATCCCCAGCTTCCACAGCAGCAGGAACGCCCGCAGTCTCAATCATACCGATCGCTAATGTTGCCACTTTATCAGTTGTCAGTTATCAGTAAGCAGTTACCACACACTACATCCTACACTCTTTCCCGACTCCCGACTCCTGTACGGGCGGGTTTAGCAAACATTTTGACTGCTAGAACTAGACATTTCGGGTCAAAACCCGCCCCTACCGACTCCCGACTGTCCAATCGAGAGATACTTAACTAGGAACGATATATTTGGATATAGTTGTCTCTATTAAACAGACAAAGGAAGTACCGATGGAACGCAAGCATTCAGAAGTCTTGACACTGGTATCCCGTAGTGGAAAGGTTCTCTCTACTTTCCTGCTGTCTGTAGGTATTGCAAGTGCTGGAGTTGCTAGCGCTAATAAGCCCATTCTTGCCCAAACAGCTACCCAAACTAACATTAGCCAAGAAAGACAGGTAGCGCAGTTACAGCCAAATAGCCAACAACAAAGTCCAGTCCAACAGCAAGTTCAAGCCGAAGCAAATCGCATATTTAGCCAGACGTTAACGATATTTAACATTCTGCTTGCCGTCCTAGTCCTCATTTTAGCTTTGGCGATCGCGACTCTGTTTTTGCTACGGCGATCCGTGGTGCGCGAGGTAGCCGATTTAGTTGCAGCACGTATTAAAGAGGTAGGAGAGTTAGAAAATAAGCTGAATACTGCTAACCAAGAAGTGAAAAAGCTGTTGCGTGCAGCTCAAGGTATCGCTGAGGATATGGATAATGAGGCAGATACTTTACACCAAGAAATTAATGCCAAAAGAAATAATCTCTCTCAGCTAATTTCTGAAGTCTACCAAACTAAGAATCAAGTCTTATCAGATCTAGCTACTCAAGTCAATAGTTCTAAACAAGCATTAGAAAATTTAGAAAATCAATTCTCTACACAACTGACAGATTTACATTTAGGAGCGCAGAAGCACAGAGATTTAATTTTACGTAATTTAGAACAGTTAGGGGCTGATTTTTCACCTCAACTGATGGAATTGCAAGCCGACGTACAAGCACAAAAAGATGCGATCGTGCAGAACTTGAAGCGATCGGAGCAAGACTTTATCCAACAATTAAATGATATCCAAGGGACGACTCAAAAGCAACGAGAAGCTATTTTGGGTAACTTAGAACAATTAGCAGTTGCTTTTACTCACCAACTCTCAGAATTTCAAATTGACGTGCAAGGACAAAAAAATGTTGCATTACAGCAATTTGAACAGACGAAAACAAATTTTGATACTCAAGTTTTAGCATTACAAGCAGATGCACAAGCACAAAAATCTCTGACGTTACAAGAATTCGAGCAAGCGAAATCGGAGTTTGATGGTGAGTTATCAGTAATACAAGCAGAAATAGAAAAGCGTAGGGATACTGCTTTACGACAGTTCGTGCAAGCAAAAACAGATTTCGACACTCAAGTTAATGCTTTCAATGCCGATATTGTCGAGCAAAAAGATAGTTCTCTACAAAACTTCAGGCAAGTAGAAGGTACATTTATTACTCAACTGTTTGAACTGGAAAAACAGGCAGCAAATCAGAAAGATTTAACAATCCGTAATTTAGAAAGACTGAGTGCGGATTTTGCACCTCAACTAGCTGCGTTGCAAGCAGAGGTACAGGGACAAAAAGACGGTATTTTGAGGAAATTACAACAGTCGGAAACAGCATTTATAGCGCGGCTCAATGAGTTACAACAGCAGTCACAAACTCAAAGAAATTTATTAGTAGAAAACTTAGAAAGATTGAGTCTGGAGTTTGCGCCTAAGCTAGCAGAAATGGAAGCAGACGTGCGGGAACAGAAAGATACAATTTTGCAAAACCTGAGCAGATCGGAAACAGATGTCGTAAAACAACTATCAGCACTGCGGGGAAATATTCAAAAGCAGCGAGACGTTGTGATTCAAGGCTTGAAACAAGCGGAAGCAGATTACAAGCAACAATTGAATGCGATTCAAACAGAGGCGCAAGCAGAAAGAAATACAATTTTACAAAATCTCAGATCCTTGCAATCTGAATTTGCGCCACAACTAACTGAAATTAAAACTGAAACTGCACGAAAGTTTCAAGAACAAAACGATTTGGCGCTAGAGAGTATAGCAAAGTTGCGCCAAGCGATCGCCGCTCAAATTTCTGCATCTGGGACAAAACTGCAAACGGAAATCGAACAAGCCATTCAAAACCTCAAAACGCGAGAAGTTGAGTATGAATCTGAGGTGGAAAATACTCAAGCTGGAATTAAATCTCAACAAGATCGGACGATTCAAAGCATAGCAGAACTGGAAAGCGAAGCGAGAAATAAACTATCAGGAATTCAATCAGAAATTCAAACTCGGAAAGATAAAACGTTGCAAGCGATCGATAAATTAGAAACCACGCTGTCTAGTTTCTTAAAAGATTTGCAATCGGAGGCAACAACCCAGAAAGAGTTAATTTTGCATAATTTAGCAGAAGTTGCTCCCAAAGCGATCGCAGAAGCGGCATTTGCTGAAATGACTGAGAAATTAGAGGAATTGACAGCGCAGATCGAACGCCTGAGATCGAATCAACCGCACTTATTTCTTAACCCAGAAGATTGTGTAAATCAGGGTAATACTTTATTTGCTGAAGGTAGATACGAAGCTGCTGTTGTCGCCTACAATCGGGCTTTAGAATTGAAACCCGATAACCCCGATGTATGGTATCAACTAGGAATAGCACATTGGGAATTACAACAATACGAAAAAGCGATCGCGGCATACGATAAAGTATTGGAAGTTCGTCCTAACAATCCCGAAACTTGGTATCAACGGGGTTTGGCATTGAAAGAATTAAAACGCTATGAAGGTGCATTTGCAGCGTTTAATAAAGTCCTCAAAGTCGAACCAAATGATGAGAAAGCTTGGTTCCAACGCGGTATCGTGTTAGGAAGAGCGAACAAACTGGCTGAAGCGATCGTAGCTTATGACAAAGCAGTAGAAATTAACCCACAATACTATCAAGCTTGGATCGATCGCGGTGTTGCTTTAGGAAAACTACAACGCCATGAAGAAGCGTTTCAATCATTTGACAAAGCCGTACAAATAAAACCCGATAGTGCAGTAGCGTGGTTGAATCGGGGAATGGCATTAGAGGTATTGGAAAGGTATGAAGACGCAATCTCATCTTACGATAAGGCGATCGAATTTAATCCCGACTCATTCAAAGCTTGGAACTCTAGAGGATATCTCCTCGTACAACTAGAACGGGATGCAGAAGCATTAACGAGTTTCGATCGCGCTCTACAAATTAAATCTGATTATTCCAATGCTTATTACAATAAAGCCGCTTGTTATGCTTTGCAAGGACAAGCCGAATCTGCCTTAGAAAACTTGCAGCAAGCAATTAAACTCAATCCCAGCCACCGCGAAGAAGCACAAGCCGATCCCGATTTTGAAGGGTTAATTAAAGATCGGCGCTTTCAGCAAGAAATTGGGGGATAAAAGCGAAAAGGAGTTTACTACAGAAAACAAATTCAGCGTCCTGTTAAATCAGTTTTATTAGTTCAAGAATAAATCAGTTTAACTTTCAGGTTCGCTACTAATTTCTATGTCTAAATTATCCTCGTCAATATAAATATAAAGTACGTTAGGCTGACAGCAAACTTGGCAGTCTTCCACATAAGATTGCTGCATTCCCCCGCTAAGATCGACAAACGTAGCATTAGGTTCGCCACAATAAGCGCAGAGATATTCAGATGTATTTTGCATATGCGATCGACCTACTAAAATATTATTCAGAAACTTGTATGAGATTGGCAATCGTATCTCCAAGGCGAGTAAAATGATTTGGATTCGATGTCAGGAGAATGTTTACATGTGCTTTCAAGGCAGCTTGAGTAATCAAAGCATCAAAAATGCCACCACCTGGAACATTTATGGCTATCGAGCCAAGTAAGCGGGATGCTGAGGATGACTGACAAGTAGTGCAGCAACCAAAACAGAAGTATCAAACAAAATTCTCACTAAGCTATAGCGCTAAGCATACACAAAAATCGGTACTCGCTTAAAGGCGGGAATTCCACACTTAGGATCGATCCTTGCCTTAAATATCGCGTTAACTTCGGGATAAAACATGAAAGCCGTCCCTTGACGCACAGAACCAAAAATAATCTCTACATTTTCCATCTTGCCTGCATCACCCTGCACCGTGACGCGCTGATGCTCTTGCAATCCTGCTTTTTCGGCATCGGTTGAATGCATTAATATACAATTGCGGTGTGGCATTCCCCGATAGCGATCGCCTTCTTTGTACACTACAGTATTATGTTGTGAATAACTGCGTCCAGTCATCAAAATTAAGCTAAGACTGCGAGTAGATTCACAGATGCCAAAATCTTGCGGCTGAGGTGCGTGCAGTTGGGGTAAAAGCGTAACAAACATCTTGGCTTTACCCGATGGGGTAGCAAATTTAAGTTGTTTAAAGATGCGTCCGCCAATGGTAAATTCTTCTTTAGTTTCGTCAATAGTTGCCATTTGCTCGAAACCAGGGATGGTTTTGGCGATGAGTTGACGCACGTATTTTGTATCTTGAAGTTTGCGCCATTGAATCGGTTCTTCCCCGTGAAGCCGATGGGCTAATTCCGCGATAAATTCGACTTCTGAAATTAAATCTCCGTCTTTAATATGGGTTTTGCCTTCATCGTTAAGCCGGACAAAATTATTACCAGATTCAGTCGTTGTTTTGTGTGGATTTTCAAATCTATTAAATACTGGAATGATAATTGTGTTTTTCTTAGCTAAGCCGTGGAAGTGTCCTAAATTTGGTTTTGTTGCGAGGTAGATAATGGTTTCGATGTTACCTAATGCCCGCTTAGCTTGGGTTAAATCTGGGTTAGCAGCATATAAATTACCACCCACACAAATTAACGAATCTACCTCACCCGCATCCGCAGCGTCAATTAAATTACGGGCGCGATAGCCGGGATTGCGGTTGAGCGATCGCCCTAACAATTTTTCTAAAGTTTGTTGAATTTCTGGCTTCAATTTTGCCGTGACACCCATCGAGCCAAACCCTTGCACGTTGGAGTGTCCGCGAATCGGCATCGTGCCAGCACCCTCTTTACCTACATTTCCTGTGATTAAGGCTGTATTGGCGATCGCATAGACGTTATCTACCCCATTTTCGTGTTGTGTCGCCCCCATTGCCCAAGCAAAGACCACACCTTTTGAAGTCCCGATAATGCGGGCTGCTGCTTCAATTTCTGCTTTGGAAATGCCGCAAGTAGCTACAATAGTTTCCCATTCAGTAGAAATAGCATAATCTACGACAGCTTCCCAATCTTCAGTTCGATCGCGTAGATAATCAATTTGAATGAGATTTTGTTCGATTAATGCTTTTTGAATCCCCACAAATAAAGCAACATCACTCCCAGGAATCAACTGAAGATAGAGTGAAGAAATATCCGATCCGGTGAAGAGAGATTTAAGCGGGTATGCAGGTGAGGCGAATTTAATTAACCCAACTTCTACAACTGGATTAACAACAATCACTTTACCACCGCGATCGCGTAATTGAATTAATTCGTTCATCAAACGCGGGTGGTTTGCAGGTGCATTCGAGCCAATTAACACTACACAGTCTGCTTTTTTTAGACTATCTAAACTTACCATTGAAGTACCGGAACCAAACATTTCCTTCAAACCTACGGTAGAAGGAACATGGCACAAATCGGAGCAATCTGCTAAGTGATTCGATCCCAAAGCCCGGATCGTTAATTGCAACAAAAATGCCGCTTCGTTAGACGATCGCCCCGAACTATAGGATGCAACTCGTTCTGGAGGGTGGCGAAAAGCTGTTTCGGCAATTTGATAAATCTCTTCCCAAGAAATACGTTCGTAATGAGACTTTCCTTCACGTAAAATGACAGGAAAGCTAAGACGACCGAGACGATCTGCTTCTAGAGAGGACAACTGCTGGAGTTCGGTAATTGTGTGGCGATCGAAAAAATGCCGTTCTACTGGCGGTTGCAGTTCGGCAGAAATAGCCTCTACACTCTTCATGCAGCGTTGTAGCGGTTCGTCTAGTTCGTTGCGAAACCCGCCTTTTTGTCCACCCGTTCCCCAAGCACAAGATAGGCAAGAGCTTTTATGTAATAGAGTTTGCCACAGTTTCGGTCCCTCTGGAGACAACGTATGTTCTGCCCAATACTGAATTACAGGTAATCCACCACCCATTTCTGGGGTGTTGTGGTTCTCGCCGTTGTGGTTTGAGTGGGATTGTTCCTGTTTTGTATCTGCGTCCATACGGTTCTCTCCTAGCACGGCTTAAGTGCATCCTCTCCTTCAATGTAACGAGAATTGGAGGAGATAAAAAATTTCTCTAGGATGATTTTTGTGCAAGAAATGCAGAAGGCAGGCGATCGCGAGGTTATATGGTATTTCCCATGCGGGTGTAATACATTCGTAGGGGCGCACAGCCGTGCGCCCCTACAGATCCTTAATCGCTATAAAACCGTTCTAAAGAGCGTTTAAATCGCCTCATTTTCTATTTCTACTAATATTCTTTCAGCTTCAGCGCACAATCGATCGTGACACTCACCATTACTAGCAATTAAACCGCCCCATTGACTGACATCTTCTTTGTTATAAATTAAAGGAGTTCCATCAAAGTGTGTTAGTTTTCCTCCAGCTTCTGTTAGAATCAACTCTGGTGCGGCTAAGTCCCAATCTTTAGGGGCAGATTTACCAGAAAGAGAAATATAAACATCTGCTTGTTGTTCGACAATAGCAGCTATTTTTCCACCAATACTACCCACACTCTTTTGTTTTTTACATAGTAATTTAGATAAAACTTTCTCTAATTTCTTACCTCTGTGCGAACGACTCACAACTATTGTAAATTCTTCAACATTCTGCCGTTGAGAAACTTTTACTTGGTGAATATTGCCATCGCGAGTTTCAACAAATGTTCCGCCTCCTAATGTAGCAAAATAAAGTTTTTCTACTTCTGGATAGGCTACGACTGATAACACCGGACGACCATCTTTAACCAAAGCAAGGTGAATTGTATATTCTCCAGTTTTATCGATAAAATCTCGCGTACCATCTAAAGGGTCAATTATCCAAACCCAAGATTTGGTTGGTTGTGGTGTAGAAGATTTATAGGTTTCTTCGGTAATATAGGCAAATTCTTCCTGTCCCAAGTTAGTTTGCAGGCGATCGAGGATATAACGATTCACGGCTAAATCTGCTGAGGTGACAGGACTACCTTGCTTATCTTTAATGTCTAGGTTGTCTTTATTTTCACCATAATAATAAGACCGGAGAAGATAGGATGCACCCCAACCAACGGAACGAGCGATCGCGAGAATTTCTTCTAAAGCTGGCATGTATTTATAACTGTAATCGTTTTACCCCCATTAATTCTAGTTGTAGAAACGGAAGTCTTGCATCTTTAACTCGAAAATTGCTGCCGCGCTTTGCTAGCAAGCTGTTGAATTGCCTGAAGTTCGGGTTCTGGTGTCTGGCTTTCCATTCCCAACCATAATAAATACTCAATGTTTCCTGCTGGACCCTGGATTGGCGACCAGGTTAAGCCGCGGTATTGCCAGCCTAGTTCTCGCGATGTTTGGAGAACTTGAAAAACTGCCTCTGCTTGGTCGTTAGGATCGCGCACGACTCCTTTTTTACCAACTCGCGATCGCCCAACTTCAAATTGAGGTTTTACTAATAATATCGTCTCGCGAGGCTCGCTTAAAAGTTGCCACAATGCGGGCAAAACTTTAGTTAAGGAAATAAACGATACATCGACTACAGCTAAATCAGCTGGTGCTGCATTGCCATATAATTCTTCTGGGGTGAGATGGCGTAAATTCGTCCGTTCCCGTAGTACGACACGCGGATCGTTACGCAAGCGCCACTCGACTTGTCCGTAACCGACATCGACACCGTAGACTTGTTTTGCACCCGCTTGCAACAAGCAATCGGTAAAGCCTCCCGTAGATATTCCCCCATCTAAACAAATTCTGTCTGTTACAGAAATAGTAAATTCAGCTAAAGCTTTGGCAAGTTTTTCTCCACCTCTAGACACATATGGCGATCGCGCTTTAATTTCAATTTTTGCGGTGGTTTCAATTTCCGTACCAGCTTTATCAATAACTTGCCGATTGACCATGACTTCCCCCGCCTGAATCAGCCTTTGTGCTTGCTGGCGCGAGGTGCATAAATTTAATTCTACTAATAAAGTATCGAGTCGTTGTTTAGTCAAGGCAATTCACTCTTGCGGTAATATCAATTTCATAGCGCGATCGAGAATGACTTCGCGATCGACAATTTCTGCTAATGCTTCTGGTTCGTAAAGTCCTTCTGCTACTTCTAAAGAGGCATAATCAATTGCATCAGGATAAGCTTCTTCTAAAGCTACGTACAGTTCCTCTAATGTTAAATAATACCCTCCCGCTTTACGTCGCTTATTCTTTTTTTGGATAGCTCGTACCGAATTGCGAATTGATACTTCCCAGGAGGCGGTTGAGCGATTTTCAACTTGTTGCTTAATCAGATGTAATAGGAGAATAACAGCATAGCTGCCAATAGCACTAATTTTATCGTCGCGACTCATTTCTTCTAATTCTTCAACAATTGCCATTGCTGCTGGGACATCACCTTTGAGCAGTAAATCTTTTAACTCTAGTAATTCTTCCATGTCTAGCACCTCAAAATACATCCATCTCTATTCCGATTAATTCAGAGTATTATGCTAAATTTTCTATAACTCGAATCGCCACAGCGATCGCATTACCACCTGAATCTTCTTGCTGTTTTAATAATATCTCCTCACTACTCCTTCGCTGGGCAACAACAGTACAAATGCAAGCTGCGGCAAAGTTATAAACTCCCGCCATTTTAAACAGCGTACCGGATTCCATTTCATAGTTAAGTATATTCAACCGTCTATATTCTGCTGTAATTCCTTGTAGCGATCGCATTAAATGCGGATTGGCAGAATCGACTCGTTCCTGTCCTTCATAGAACGTATCCACCGAAGCTGTAATTCCTAAATGATACTCTACTCCTAACTCCCGTGCTGCCTGGACTAAAGCCACCGTGAGGAAAGGATCGGCAGCGGCGGGATATTCTACAGGTGCAATATCGTTGGCTGCACCCTGACGACACAAAGCCGCCTGACTGATGACAATACTTCCTGCTGGTACGTAGTCTTGGATCGAACCGCAAGTTCCGATGCGAATAATTTGCCGAATTCCCAACTGCACTAACTCATTCACCACAATACTTAGGGAAGGCGCACCCATGCCACTTGTCGCCGCTAAAAGCGATCGCCCATTCGCTAAATTGCCGATATAACTATTTAAACCGCGATTTGCCGACAACAAGCGATCGCCCTGTAAATAAGTTTTGGCGATGAAATGCGATCGTTCGGGATCTCCCGACAACAGCGCTATTGTGGGGGGTACAGTACCCAAGTCGTCTCGCCCAAAACCCAAGTGATACAAACGCTTACTTGTCATAACTTACTATAAACCAGTATTTTTACCATCTCATCATCTTCGCGATCGTCACTAACCACGGGAAAACTAGCTAAATTTCCCTAGTTTTGCTATGGGCATTGTAGGAATCTCAAGGTTACGGTTGTACAGAATTTACTCTTACGGACAAGATCGTTCCTTTACATAAGCGAAACAGCATGAATTACGAAATAGAAACCGAAAATTTTCTTAAAGATTTAGAACGAGTTGCTCAAGTGAGGGTAGAAGTTGCTAACTATCTGGAACAGATGGCTGAAACGATCGAACTAGCAGAATTAGAAGGAAAAATCTCTTCTGGTGGACTTGGTTTAAATAGCCAGTTAGAAGACATAAAAGCGGTAGAAAATAATTTACGTCGAGGAGTATTTCGGCTTTTAGTTTTAGAGAATATGAAGCGAGATAAGACTACCTTTTGGAATGCTTTGATTGGCGAAAATTTATTATATAGCGATCTCAATTCATATACGGCTATCTTAACTATTTTACGTTATGGCAAGGAGAAGAAGGTTACAGTTTATTTTAACGATGACACGAAACCCGAACAATTAGATTTTCAACAATTCAAACAAACTTATACAATCGAACCTTCAGAAGCAAAGCAGTTAAAACAAGATGAGCAACAGATATTTCCTAATGTTAGCCATGCCTTAGTCGAATATCCTTTACCCTTATTAGAAAAAGGTATAGAAATTATTGATAGCCCTGGTTTAAATGATACGGAAGCTCGGTTAGAAGGAACTGGTTTTCCCGAATTTTTAGGTTCGTTAAATACATTTCTCACCAAAGAAAGAGCGATCGCGCAACTGCGACAAGCAAGAACTATAGCACGTCAAGCTTATACTCGCACTCACGCAGCGATCGAGCGTCGTATTCCTTTATTAGCGCAAGATGTCGATCGATTAAAGCGCAAAATTAATTCTCTAGAACCGGAATTTAAAAAGTTAACTGGCATTCGCGATCGCTTTCAACAAGAAATTCGCAGTATGAGAGATATCCAAGCAAAAGAAATTGCCGATTCATTTCGTAATTATATCTTAAATCTAGGGAATACTTTTGAAACTGATTTTTTAAGCTATCAACTAGATTTAAAACTATTTGATTCTATGAGCAAAAACAAGCGTGATGCTTTCAATACAGCACTAAAAAAAGTATTTGAGCAGTATATTAACGATAAATTATCTAATTGGACGTTGAGTGCTGAAAAAAACTTAAATACAGCCTTTGCTCAACTTACCGTTAGCGCGGCTCGACATGGCGAATCTTATTCTCAAGTCACTGACGAAATAACCGAAAAAATTACCGAACAAAAGGTCGTAGCTAATTCTAATGGTACGGCTGAAAACAATAAGACACCTACTTGGACAAAATGGGCAATGGGATTGTTTTCGCTTACTAGGGGTAACTTAGCTGGGGTAGCGATGGTGGGTGTAGAGTTTGACTGGAAAAACATTTTATTTAACTATGTTGCTGCCATTGGTATTGATAATATTATTTTTGCGGTAAAAAAAATCTTTAGGGAACTATTAGAATTAGCATTAATTGGTTTAAACGTAAATTTTTTGCAAGCAGATCGGGTACGTCAAGAATTAGTCAAAATGGCTGAGAAAGAATTAATCAAACACTTACCACAGGTAGCTAGCGAACAATGGCTTGCTGTATATAACGACGTGAAAGAATATTTTGATGCTTACGAACGAGAAGTAACTAAGCGGATCGACGATGATATTATCTCTCGAAAATCTGAACTAGATAATCTAGTTCAGCAAAAAGAAACTTTTGAGGTAAATCGGGATGCAGAAATGCAACGTTTGCAAAAGCTAGATGGGGAAGTTGCCATGAAGTTACAACAGATAGAAGGCTTATTTCAAAAGTCGATCGCTTTAACATGAAGAAGTAGGAAGTAGATAATAGCAGGGGCATATCAATTAATATTTGTGTCACGCCGATAAAAGTCCAAGACAAGTTTACATAGAGTGTAGGCGATCGCGATTCAAATTAAACCAGTTTTAAGTCAGTAGTTTGATGTTTTCAATCTGAAATGGTAGCGAATCAAAATAAGTGCGGCCGATAAATTTAGATCGGACAACAAGCACACAAATTACTGTGACAAAGCTTTCAAGCTAGCCTTTTCGATTTTCAAAGTTTTCTATACGTGCCGAATTTACAAATCATTTAGAACTGCTATACAACTCTCATACAATATGAAGCAGTTGCAGCACAGGCAACGTTCACAAATCAATTTGGATTGCTACAGAAGTAGAGACTACTATTTTAAATTGAGTACGTTAGCCGTAAGATCTATTCAAACTACAATTCAATTGATCGTTTTTTCTTAAAGTAAAAAAAATGCAAGTAATCCGATGTTGGATGCCGCAAACATAACTGGAACTAACCAACGTGCTACCCGATCGATCTTCAACGATCGCTCTTTCTGTTTTTCTAAATCGAGCCGATGTTTGACTACAGTGTAAATCACTACTAAACAAATAAAAATATACACAATCAGAATAAATCCATTGATGAAAGTTAGATAAGCGACTTTTGGTAATTCTTCTGCAACTACTATATTGAAGGCGATCGCTGATAATAAAGAACTGGTAGCTATAACAGTATTAGATTCAAAAGACCTCGACCAAAATACCGTCCAGGAAAGTCCAATGATAAACAAGAGCGGAAGAATTATATTCCAAATGTATGGTTTAGAATAACGAAAAACATCAATTTCATACACAAATTCTGGAAAATATGCTTCTTCAATATCTGATTTAATGGTTCTGACATTTGCCTGCTCCTCTCCGATTGTCCATCCCGCCAAAAAAGCATCTTGAGATTTGCCAGTTTTGGTCTTATCTACAGTGAAAATTATGTTTTTACTATCATCTAAGGTTGTGAGGATAAGTTGAATTTTTTGACTATCAAAAGGAAATTCTTTCAGATCGAGTTCGTAATTAAATTGACCTGTAAACTTTTCTTTGTAATATACAGTACCGTCAGGTTTTACCTTCAATTCTTTATAAGCTGCTTCTCGCTTGCCTTCAATATTCAAAAAACTTACATTAGGTGTCCAAATTTGCCCTGAGTTGTAAGTTTTATGTTTTCCTCCAGTCTGACTTGGATTAAAAGCTAAACGTTCATCTCTCCAATTCAAAAACAAGTAACCATCGAGTGTAAAAGACTCTTCTTGTTCATTGAAATCATCAAAATCGATCAAATACATCCCTACTGCAACTTCAGTAGATCGATCGAGCTTGGGTAGAGTCTGGGTTAATTGAATTGTAGTTTTTTTCTCAGAAGTTTCTTGAGCAATGACTTTGAGTTCATTAATAGGTAGACAAAAGGATAACAAAGCAGAAAAATAAACAAAATTTCTACGCATGTCTATTTACACAAAATAGTTCAACAAGTCTTGCAGAAAATCCAAGTTTAGCAATGATTTTAGCGACGATAAAAATCAGAGCCAAAATTAAGGTTGATAGAGTATCTCAATTTAAGCTTGCAGCTTCAGTATTCTTAGTAAAATGGGATTCAGCATAAACTTGGAAAGTTAATTTGTGAGGTTAAAGGTTAAAGGGAAAACCTTTAACCTTTAACCTTTTACTGAGCTAGCAAACTGATTTCTTCATTGAGTTCGCTTTGCTCGATCGCTGCTTTCACAGATCCTTCAGCACCCAAGACAGCGATACTAAAATCACTGCCAGCTTTTTGTTTATAAAAGGCAAGATACCGCAAAGCCTCATCGGAGATCGACTTGAGATTTTGCATATACAGAATAACACCTTTGACTCCATGAGCCTTCTCCAACTCTTCCTTAAAATATTTCAACATGCTTGGCTCTAGGGAACCAGCTAAATCGATCTTCGCTACCCCATCGCTGACTTCTATCAAGTCAGCATCGAAATCAACCCCAGCAGGCACTATTCTTACTCTGAACTTCATTTCATTTCGATCGGTTGGTAGTTCGATCGTTAACGCTTCAGGATCGAAATTAGTGTATTTGTGACCGTTGAGCCACACTTCTCCAATCCGAATGCTGCCAGGTGGTAGAATATCTGGCTGTACTCGCAAAATATTATCTGGGAAACCTCCAGGCATTGGCTTGAAGTAGAAATCCATTGGTTCCTGATTAATTAACAAGTTGATATAAATAGCTGCTAGGTAGCACAGCTCAAAAGAGTGATAACCTGCCATTGAGTGGCTGCCTTTACCGCGCTCCGTACCCAGTGCGTAGGGTTGTCCATTGGCTAAAACATTGAAATAGACCCCACCAGATTCGGTATCCAGAAACCAAGCGTTATAGAAGGCAGCACCTTCGCGGGCAAACCGAATGAAATCAGGGTCTTGATAGACACCAGCCATGATGTAGTAAGCCAGAATTCCTTGCTCTTGTTGCCACCAAGCCTTGCGATCGTGCCAGACGAGCCGATAGAACTTTTGACCTGGAGCTAATACTCTTTCTTCCATGTCATACCAGCCACCGCGCTGGCGATCGCAACCAACGCCAGGGATAACGTGACCGATCTTCTCAGCAAAATTTTTATATGTTTCTTTGGCATTGAGACTGTGCATCCGCGTCAAGTTCCAAGCAATTTTCAGGTTGTGACCCACAATTGCTCGGTTTTGCTGCACTGTATGGTAGTCTTTTGACCAGTCATCATTAAACTTCTCTTGGACGAAAGGACTAGCATCATAATCGGGAAAATGGGCAGCGATCGTGTCAAAGGTATACTCTAGGAAGTCGGCATATTCTGGTTCGCCAGTGGCTAACCAGAGATTGATTAAATAGGCGGGGGCGTGGTCGCCGACAGAGTTCCAATTCTTTTTAGCCCGATTGCGCCCAAGGGATTCACTGTAGGGACTAAGGGTAATTGGATCGATGTGAGAATAGTAGCCGCCTTTTTCACTTTTGTCTTTGAAAAATCGGTGAAACAGATTAACCGTTGCCTTGATATCATCTTTAATTAAGCGATCGCCTGTGATTCGGTAGGTTTGCGTAGGACCTGCCAAGGCGTAAATCTGCTCGTAGCAAGGAATTGCGTCGTAGTCATCGCCGAATTCTGAGGCAAAGATTTTTTGCTCGCTGCCGTCCGCCTTAATATCAACAGCATGATACCAATAGCAAATACCCTCGCTTTCATCGCGGAAACGCATATGTTCGCGCAGATATTTCGTACCCTTTTCCGCAGCTTCTAGAAAACGATCTTCCCCAGTGAGTAAATAAGCAGAGGCAAAGCCATAAACTAGACGCGAGATCGTGTCCGTTTCTTGACGACCGGACTTTTGCTTATCTCCTGCGATGGTGAGGTTAGTACGGTATTCGGAGTAGTCAATTTCCCCGTCGCCAAACTCAGCTTCTAGATAGAAATCGGCTAACTGCCGCACCTGCTTAATCCACCAGTTTTGCGTTTCAAACAGGTATTCGTTCTCGCTACGACCCAGAAAAACAAGGTGATTGGCTGCAAAAGCGCAGTCGCCGTTTTCTCCATCTGGGTAAAAGATGCCATAAGCAAAGACAAATCGTCCTGGTACGAGCATTTCTCGCATTTGGGCAGTCGCATCGCGATACGCCTCTCCTAAGTTACGTACCAGTTCGCCAAAGGCAGTCGGGGCTAATTGAACGAGAAATTCTCGATTGTCGGAGGTTTTTAAGCTAAAGGTGTCTTTGGTCTTGTCAAACTGTGTTACATACCCAGCAATCAAGTCTGAGAAAGTAAAGTCTATTTTATTCATTGGATTTGCTTTAAATGTAGAGAAAGAATTAACAAAATTACTGAGAAATTAGTACAACAACACTACGACCTTGCACAAAGTAGGTGTTACTTGTTACCAGGGTTTCTGTGCCTGGTTCTGCAATGTCTAAGGGAGAATTCTGAGCGGTGTCTATAGCTCTATACCACTGCTTGCCTGCAACGGCAGGAATTTCAAACTCAAGTTCTTCCCAGTACATGTTGAGCATGACATGAATGTCTGCCTCTTCGTTGAAACCCCCTAAGGTAAATGCCAGAACGCGAGCGTTGGGATCGTTCCAACCAGGGCTGTATAACTGGCAACCATGCCAGGAGATGTCTGCTAAGCCACGCTGATTTACACTACCCGTGAAGTAACGGGAGCGATGTAAATTGGAATGGCGCAGGCGGAAGTCGATCGTTAACTTCCAGAATCGGAACAATTTGCTGTTTTTCTCAACCAGATTCCAATCAAACCAACCGAGTTCGTTATCCTGACAATAGGCGTTATTATTACCTTTTTGAGTCCGCCGGACTTCATCCCCCATCACAATCATCGGTACGCCTTGGGAAAGCAGGAGAATGGTGGCAAAGTTCTTAATCTGGCGATCGCGCAGATCTTCCACCCAGCGATCGCTCGTCTCACCCTCAACGCCACAATTCCAGCTCAAATTCTCATCAATGCCATCTCGATTACCTTCTCCATTTGCTTCGTTATGTTTCTGGTTGTACGAAACCAGATCGTTTAACGTGAAACCATCATGGGCAGTAATAAAATTCACGCTATTGATCGGCAAGTGTCCGTGATTTTGGTATAGGTCAGCACTACCAGCAATCCGAGCCGCAACAGCACCCACGATGCCAGACTCACCTTTGACAAAGCGCCGAATATCATCTCGATAGCGTCCGTTCCACTCTGCCCAACGATACCCTGGGAAATAGCCAATTTGGTAAAGTCCAGCCGCATCCCAAGCTTCAGCAATGATTTTGGTATCGGCAAGCGTTTCAGATAACTCGATATTCCAAATGGCTGGCGGATACTGTAACGGTACTCCATCTTGCCCGCGAGATAGAACTGACCCTTCGTCAAAGCGGAAGCCGTCAATATGCAATTCTTTCACCCAGTATTCGAGAGACTCGACAATTAGCTTTTCAGGGATGGGATGGTTGCAGTTGAATGTGTTGCCGCAGCCAGTGTAATCGTAGTAGTACTGCTTATCTCCTGCCACCAGATAGTAGTAGATGCTATTGTCAATGCCCTTAAAGCAGAAGACAGGTCCCTGATGGTTGCCTTCATCGGTGTGGTTAAAAACTACATCCAAGATTACTTCAATCCCAGCTTGATGCAGGGCTTTAACCATGTCGCGAAACTCTCGAACGTGGTTGCCGATTTGAGGGTTAACGCAATAACCAGTGTGAGGGGCAAAGTAACCCATAGTACTGTAGCCCCAGTAGTTCTTCAGGGGCTTGCCGTCCACATCCCGCAGAATTTCTGTGTCGTCGAACTCGAATACAGGCATGAGTTCAACTGCTGTAACGCCTAATTCCTTAAGGTAAGGAATTTTTTCGATCGCTCCAGCGAATGTTCCTGGATACTTGACACTCGATGTCGGTGACTTAGTAAATCCGCCAATATGCATCTCATAGATGATAGTTTCGCTCATGGGACGATTGAGCGGGCGATCGCCTTCCCAGTCATATTCTGATGTATCAATGACAACACTTCTCATTGATGTCGTCAAATTATCACCAGCAATACATCGGACAGAATCAGGCGGCGATAGTGCCGTAGGAACGTAGACTTTGGTAGTTGGGATGAGATTTAATCAA